>DATAMD010000108.1:0-2918 GCA_036260755.1 Chitinophagaceae bacterium
GATTTGATGATTATTTGAGGAAGTAAAACAAACGGAATGATATACCAAATCTTTGCAAGAAAAAATTTGATGGAAAGTATTGGATTTACAGAAAAAAAGCAGCAGATAAAAATCCAAAATAAATGAAGCACCAATAAAAAAAATAAGGGGGTTTTTAAAACATGTTTGGGAAATAAAGATGGTTTACAGATCATCTTCACAATAAAAATTCCGGTTATTAAAATCAGTAACGGTTCATCCGGGAAATCCAATCCAAGCGAATCTATAACCATCAATTCAGTTGATAATGGCAAAAAAATCAGCATCAACCAAAACAATTGCTCGGTAAAAGAAACCGCGTAATTAAAAATAACCGGAATTAATATCCACGCAAACGGAATTAACAGCCACCAAAAATTGCACAATGCAATCGCCGTCATTAAACTGAAAATAAAGATCAGCGAAGCCGTTACAAACAACAAATTATATCGCTTTAAAAAAAGCATTTTTAGTTTGTTTGGTTTCTTTCATAAATTAAAGCAGCAATAATTGCAAACACAATACTTGCAAACAAAACAATCAACAGATCAACCGGGAAATTTGGTTTATCGGCCGAGGCTGAAACCATAGCTTTTTCAATAACATATAATGCAGGTGGCGTAGTTGCAATAGCTAATTTTATTTCGTTCGAAGCTTTTTGATATTGTTTCATTTGCTCAAGTGCCCACTGGTGCTGACTTTCGAGCATTTCTTTTTTGAAAGAATTGGTGTTAACAGAAAGGCTGTCAGAAATTTTTTGATATTGCATTTCTAAATCCTTAATCGATTCATTTATTTTTTTCAGGTTATTTTGATACACTTCTTTCCACATGTTTTGTTCTGTTTCCTGTATAATTTCGATCATGCGGTTTGCAATATTTTTCGAAAGCTCATTTTCTTTTGTCCACACAACAATCTTCAACTGATTAAATTCGGTTTTATTTATGTCGATATCTTTCTGTAAAAATTTTATTGTTTTTTTTCTTTTGATGTTGTTGTTTTCCCCTTCCGTTTTATAATAATCAATCAATTTAAATTCATCGATCAACTGATAATAAACCGTATCTAGTTTCGCAATACCCATTAAGGTTTCGGTGTCGTCGCTGTTTCCAATAAACGAATACAGGTTTTGAATGTTGGAACTAAACAATCTTGCTTTATCAGCCAAAGCAGGGCTTGCAGGAATTATAACTGTTGTTGAACGATAATATTTTGGAGCAACAAAAAGTGCTACAATTGTTATCAGCACCGAAACAATTACAAAAATAAAAATCGATTTCCATCGCTTTTGTAAAACAGCAATCACATCAATTAAATTAAATGAAGTTGAAGGCATTTTTATTAAGATAAAATGAATAATGCAAAACTATATTCCATCGGTTACAATTACATTTCGGCTATAACTTTCGTCTAACGAAATAAAAGTTTCTGTTCGTTCAATACCTTTTATGTTTTGCAATTTATCGTGCAAAACGTGGCGCAGTTGCTGAATATCTTTACAAACAATTTCTGCAAACATGCTGTAATTACCGGTAGTGTAATTCAATCTAACTATTTCAGGTATTTTCTTCAATTCTTTGGCAACAGAATCATATAAAGAGCTCTTTTCCAAATAAATTCCGATAAACGAAATCACATCATAACCCAAAGCTTTTAAATCAACAGCTAATTTCCTACCTTTAACTACTTTCTGTTCTTCGAGTTTTTTGATGCGGACATGAATTGTGCCGCCGGAAACAAATAATTTCTTGCCTAAATCGGCATAAGAGATTTCAGCATTTTCCATCATCTCCTGGATGATTTGAAAATCGAGTTTGTCAAGATTTAATTTTGAAGCCATTTTCTTATTGGTTTTTAAATAATATTCAATATTAAGGAATAATAATTAAATATTATCGATAATTTTGAAAAATTATTTAAATACTATTCAACAATCAGGGCAATTGTATAATTTTGTTCTATCAACAAGAATTAAAAGTTCTTTATACTGTGGGGTGATGAAACTTTAGGCAGACATGCCCTCTCGTCTCGGGGGTGAGGAATCCAGGATAAACGTAGCATAGAGCCTTTCGCAAGAAAGACCGGGGTTGACCACCGGACTTTGTACTACAGCTAACTTCCTCGTGTAGGTTCGACTCCTACCCCTACAGCTTTCTTATTTCGGTGTTTTAAAGCCAGTGCTGTTTCTACAGCGTTGGCTATTTTTATTTATTGGCCTGCCTTATTTTTGCTGCCCATGGGACATAAAAAATTAATTCGCTTCGAAGCCATTAAATCTTTCTCCAACGTTTTAGAACATCCACTATGGATGAAAGGAAAATGGAAAGAATATTTTAAGAACAATCATCCAATCACACTTGAACTGGCTTGCGGCAAGGGCGAATATGCTGTTGGCTTAGGAAAATTATTCCCCGAAAAAAATTTTATCGGTGTTGATATAAAAGGCAATCGTATCTGGCGTGGCGCCAAAACCGCTCTGGATGCAGGTTTACACAATGTTGCTTTTGTCCGCACTATCATCGATCAGCTAACGGATTATTTTAGAAAAGATGAAGTAAGCGAAATATGGATCACTTTTCCCGATCCTCAACTACGTTTATCAAAAGCAAAAAAACGATTAACGCATCCCAAGTTTTTACGATTGTATCAACAAATACTTATTCCTAACGGATTAATTAATTTAAAAACTGATAGCCCCGATTTATATCAATTTACCAAAACTGTTATCAACTTATTTCAATTAGAATTGTTACACGATACTGATGATGTTTATTCGGCTGCAAAAATTTCGCAGGAACTTTCTATCAAAACTTATTACGAAAGTTTAGATATTGCAAAAAGTAACCGTATTCATTATTTGCAATTCAGGCTGAATAAAAATTTACCGGTAGAGAAAGATG
>DATAMD010000111.1:0-2466 GCA_036260755.1 Chitinophagaceae bacterium
ATTACCGCCCCGGCAATGCCATTTTAGTTGTTGCAGGAAAAGTAAAAACCGATGAAATAAAGTTGCTGGCAGAAAAATGGTTTGGCGATATTCCGTCGGGAGAAAAATACTTTCGCAATACCCCGCAGGAACCAAAACAACAAGAAGCCCGTTTGCTGGAAATCACGGCCGACGTGCCTTTAGACGCATTCATCAAAACATGGCACATGGGCGCAAGATTAGATAAAGAATATTATATAGCCGATTTGATAAGCGAAATTTTAGGTGGCGGTGCCTCATCCCGCATGTACCAATCATTGGTAAAAGAAAAACAATTATTCTCGAATATAGAATGTTCGCATTACGGAACTGTTGAAGCAGGTTTACTGGCAGTTGAAGGAAAATTAGTGAAAGGAATTTCTATGATCGATGCAGAAAAAGCAGTAAATGAAGAAATAGAAAAAATAAAATTGCAATTGGTTACTGAAACCGAATTACAAAAAGTAAAAAATAAAACCGAGAGTGTAATTGCATTCGAAGATATGAGTGTAATGAACCGTGCCAACAGCTTAGCGTTTTACGAATTGTTGGGCGATGCCACTTTAATGAACACCGAATTAGAAAGATACAATGCAGTAACTGCAACAGATATCCTTAATTACGGCAAAGAATTATTTGACGAAAAGAACAGCAATACCATACATTATTATAGTAAGAATAAAAACTAAAATCTAAAAAAAGAAAAACTAAATCGTTCAAATTCCAATCACAATTAAAAAAATAATTCGTGTAATTCGATTTAATTGGTGTAATAAAAAATTTATGTTAAACAGAAAACAAACTCCCAAAATATTAGATGCAGTTGAATTTAACCTTCAATTAAAACCTTGTACCATTTTTAATTTAGATAATGGTGTGCCTGTGTATGCCGTTGATGCAGGTGCCGAAGAATTAATAATGATAGAATTTGTTTTTTTTGCCGGTAACTGGTACGAAGAAAAAAATATTATTGCGGCCACCACCAACTTCATGCTGAAGAACGGAACAAAAAATAAATCGGCATTTCAACTTAACGATCATTTCGAATTTTACGGTTCGTATTTAAACCGCAATTGTTATAACGAAACGGCAACTTTTACTTTGCACACCCTAAGCAAACACTTGCCTGCATTGCTTCCTGTGATGACGGAGGTTTTAACCGAATCGGTCTTCCCAGAAGAAGAATTAGCCATTTATAAACAAAATCAAAAGCAGCGTTTAGAAGTTAATTTAAAAAAATGCGATTTCGTTGCCAACCGTTTAGTTGATGAATATGTTTTTGGTTTGCATCATCCGTACGGAAAATATTCAACTGCTTTTGATTACGATCAGTTGCACAAAGAAGAGCTTGTTAAATTTTATCAGCAATATTATACACATGGAAAATGTGTGATGTTTGTTGCAGGAAAATTACCTGCCGATATTCAGCAACAACTCAATAAAAATTTTGGCTCATTGCCTTTTCATCAAAACCTGATGAAAGAAATTGAGCACAAACAACAACCTGCCCAAATAAAAAAATACAACATCATAAACGATGCAAACGGCGTGCAGGGTGCAGTGAGATTGGCAAGACCATTTCCCAATCGTCATCACGAAGATTATCCAAAAGTTCATGTGCTTAATAATATTTTCGGTGGATTTTTTGGTTCGAGGTTGATGAGTAATGTTCGCGAAGACAAAGGTTATACTTATGGAATCAATTCATTTATTCAAAATCATATTCACGATACCGCGTGGTTAATAAGTACTGAAGCAGGCCGCGATGTTTGTGCTGCCACTATTGAAGAAACCTACAAAGAAATGGACCGGTTGCGCAACGAATTGGTTACCGATGAAGAATTACACCTTGTTCGCAATTATATGATCGGCGGAATATTGGGAGAACTTGACGGGCCATTTCAAATTATTGCAAGATGGAAAAGTTATGTGCTGAATAATTTAACCGAAGATTATTTTTATAAAAGCATCAACGGTATTAAAACCGTTACTGCCGAAGAATTGCAGGTGTTAGCAAAAAAATATTTAAACCCCGAAGAATTTTACGAACTTGTAGTTGTTTAATAATTGTTATGATACAATTTCTTTCAAAAACACTTATTACATCGGTTGCAGTTTTAGCGGCAGCCTATCTATTGTCGGGGGTGCATATCGATAGCGTACCTACTGCTATTTTTGTTGCAGCAGTTTTAGGTTTGCTCAATAATTTTATTAAACCTATTCTTGTAATATTAACTATTCCCATTACCATTTTTACATTAGGATTGTTTTTGCTTGTCATCAATATCATTATCATCAAACTGGCAGCAGAGATTGTTCCGGGTTTTCAGGTAGATGGTTGGTTTTCGGCATTGTTGTTTAGTTTAATTGTTTCGTTTATCACATCGTTTATCGAAAGCTTAATTAAAAACAATCAGCCCGAAAAAGAATAATTATTTTTTTGTTACC
>DATAMD010000120.1:0-6522 GCA_036260755.1 Chitinophagaceae bacterium
TTAAAAAATTGATTCTTATTCAGCAGTACAAGTGTGCGACGCAACAAGTGCTGCCATCTGTATCGAACGCCTGTAACATAAAAAACAATCTATTCTATAAATAACACAGGATAATTTTTTATCTTGTATGGTGATTGAAAAAGTAAAATCATATTTAAAAGATTTTTCGCATTTATTATATCCGCACAATTGCGAAGGTTGCGGAACAGATGTGCTGAATGATGATGCAATCCTCTGCACAAAATGTTTGTTCGATTTACCCGAAACAAATTTTTGCAACACAAAAAATAATCCTGTTGAAAAAACTTTTTACGGCCGGTTAAATATTACCAACGCAACCGCAGCATATTATTTTACGAAAGATTCGTTGCTGCAACATTTAATGATTGAATTAAAATACCGCAACAATAAAAATGTTGGATTTTATTTAGGCAAACAATTGGGTTATCGGTTACAACAATCAGAAATGTTTAATGATGTAGATGTTTTAATTCCGCTTCCGTTAAATCCAAAAAAAGAAATAAAGCGTGGTTATAATCAGGCCGCAATTATTTGCGAAGGCATTGCAGAAATTTGGCAAAAACCAATTTTAAAAAATGCTGTTGCCAGAATTCAATTCACCGAAACACAAACGCAGCAAAACCGTGTTCATCGCTGGCAAAATATGCAGCATGTTTTTGCAGTGGTAAACCAAAATTTAATTCGGGGAAAACATGTTTTATTAATTGATGATGTTGTTACAACCGGCGCCACGCTTGAAGCCTGTGGCAATGCCATCCTGCAAACTCCCGAAACAAAATTGAGCATTGCAACAGTTGCATGGACCATTTAAACATTCATTTATCAGAAAAATTTAAACTTTTGTTTCAAAAGACTGTTATTTGTAAAAACCTACAACAATGAAATACATTTTAACCATTGCAACAGTGGCAATATTATCGGCATTTACTTTCCCGGTCAATAACAGCATTCATAGCTTTAAAGTAAAATCGCTCGACGGAAAAGAAATTGATTTTTCTTCTTTCAAAGGCAAAAAAATTTTGGTAGTTAACACTGCATCCAAATGCGGTTTTACGCCACAATACGAAGCATTGGAAAAAGTATATACACAATACAAAGACAAATTAGTGATCGTTGGTTTTCCATGCAATCAGTTTGGCGGACAGGAACCGGGAACATCCGAAGAAATACAATCGTTCTGCAAAAAAAATTATGGCGTAACATTTCCTTTAGCCGAAAAGATAGATGTAAAAGGCGATAATATTTCTCCGGTTTATAAATGGCTATGCAACAAAACCGAGAACGGTGTTTTAGATGCAAGCATCACCTGGAACTTCAATAAATTTTTATTGGATGAAAATGGAAAACTGTTAGCGTATTTTCCGAGCAAAGTAAAACCCGACAGTGAAGAGATTTTAAATTATTTAAAATAAAATATCAAAGAAAAATATTTTTCGAAAGGTTGTTCAAACAAATTGAACAACCTTTTTTATTTTATCTTTCTCCATCTTCGTGCATACAATTAACTTCGCAGGCAATGCTGTTTAAAGATGTTATAGGATTAGAAGATGTAAAACAACACCTGACTGAAATGGTTAAACAAAACCGCCTTAGTCATGCTTTATTGTTTTTAGGAAAAGAAGGAAGCGGTGCCTTACCGTTGGCATTGGCATTTGCACAGTATGTTGTTAGCCAGCCGCAACCATCGCCGGTTGTTGAAGATTTATTTGGCGGATTTACTGCATTAGAAACAACACCAACTTTTATTGCACCCAACGAAATACAATCCCTGCCTGCATTTCAGCGGGCCGAACAATTAATACATCCCGATCTGCATTTTTCGTATCCTGTTATTCCAAAGAAAAGCGGAGAAAAGCCAATCAGTTCAAATTATATTAACGAGTGGAGAGAATTTATTAAAAATTATCCTTACGGAAATGTGTACGACTGGTTACAATTTATCAGTGCCGAAAATAAACAAGGCAATATTACTGCCGACGAATGCAACGATATCATGCGCAAGCTTAACTTAAAAAGTTTTGAAAGCGAATACAAAGTTTTGTTGCTTTGGATGCCCGAATATTTAGGCAAGGAAGGAAATAAATTATTAAAACTGATTGAAGAACCACCGCCTAATACTCTATTTATTTTTGTTGCAGAAAACGACGAACAAATTTTACCAACCATTTTAAGTCGTTGCCAATTGGTAAAAATTCCGATGCTGCAAATTAACGAAGTAGAACAAGCATTAATTACAAGAGCAAATACTGCACCCGATATTGCACATCAAATCGCATCTATTTGCGAAGGCAATTACCGCGAAGCTTTACAATTATTGCAACACGCCGAAGAAGACTGGCAAAGTTTATTGCGCGAATGGTTGAATGCAACTTTAAAAGGCGGACCACTTTCTCAAATAAAATTTACTGATGAAGTAAGTAAGTTGGGCCGCGAAAAACAAAAACAATTTTTGCGCTACTTTTCTCATTTATTAGAACAAAGCATCCGGATAAAAATTCTGGGTGCCGATAATCTTGCCCTTGCTGCCAACGAAAAAGATTTTGCACAGCGCCTAAATAAAATTGCATCGGTTAGCCAGCAGCGGGCCATCATCGAAGAATTAGACAAAGCTTCTTATTACATAGAACGCAATGCCAATGGCAAAATGTTGTTTCAGGCATTAACCATTAAACTCTTTCACATCATTCAAAATAAAATGGTTATATCCGCATAAACCTTCGTTGGCAATAAATTCCTTATTTTTGATTTTGAGGAAAAGAATTGTGGAACGGGCTGAAGTGCAGATGGCATCGTTGGTTGCGTCGCACACTTGTACAAAATATCGCTTATCATCATATAGAGAAAGCAAAAATGTTGCGTCAATTTTATAACATATCATCATAGCTCAATAACGCTCAAAGCGTTGAAGTGAGTGACACAACAGGTGTATCACAGCAGTACAAAAGCCCGTACCATTATTATTTTTCCTCACTAATTTTTATCATTGAATATCTAACATTATTTATATGGGATGTGGATCATGTGGCACAAGTAAACCCGGCGGTTGTAAAAGCAACGGCGGTTGCAGCACAGGCGGCTGCAACCGGTTAAATGTGCACGATTGGCTAATGAATTTACCTATTGCCGATGCCGATGGTAATTGCAAAGTGGTTGAAGTAAGTTTTAAACAAGGCAGCAGAAAAGAATTTTACAGAAATACCACCTTACAATATTTCGATAAAGGCGATTATGTCACCGTTGAAGGCATTGGCGGTTTTGATGTGGGCGAAGTTTCGCTTACCGGCGAAATGGTTCGCTTGCAGATGAAGAAAAAAAATGTGGATGAGTTTAATGCGGAGATGAAAAAAATTTTACGAAGAAGCACCGACAGGGATATAGAAACTTATCGCATCAGCAAAGACCGCGAACCTTCGGTGCAGGCACGCAGCCGTGAGTTTGCACGCAATCTTGCATTACAAATGAAATTAAGCGAGGTTGAAATTCAGGCCGATGGTAAAAAAGCAACTTTCTTTTATACCGCTGATGACCGTGTTGATTTTCGCGAACTCATTAAACAAATGGCAGGCGAGTTTAAATTAAAAGTGGAAATGCGTCAGATCGGTATCAGGCAGGAAGCAGCAAAAGTAGGCGGCATAGGCAGTTGCGGAAGAGAATTGTGTTGCAGCACCTGGCTGAATGATTTTAAAAGTGTAAATACTACCGCGGCGCGTTATCAAAATTTATCTATCAATCAAACAAAATTAAGCGGACAATGCGGCCGCCTTAAATGTTGTTTGAATTACGAACTCGATACTTATTTAGATGCATTGCAGCATTTTCCTGATAATGCCGATTCGTTCGAAACAGCAAAAGGGACTGCATTTTTAATTAAGAAAGATATTTTCAAAAATTTGATGTGGTACATTATTCAGGGCGGAACAAAACATTATCCTTTAACCATTCAGCACGTAAAAGAAATTAAACGATTGAATGCACAGGGCATTAAACCCGAAGAATTAGAAACTGTTGATGTTACCACCGGCAAACCAAAAGAAATTGAACCGCAGTTTGTAGATGTTGTTGGACAAATAAGTTTGAAGAGTTTGGAAAAGAACGATAAAAGAAAACAACAGGATTCGAGAAATCAGGGGACAAGGAATCAAGATGCAAGAAATCAAGACTCAAGAAATCAGGATAACAAAAACAGACCTACACAAAAACAACGCGGACAACAACAGCAAAGACCTGCTCAACAACAAAGGTCGTCGCAAAATCGTCCGCCAATGAACAGACCACCACAACCGCCAAAAGAAGGCAAGAAAAATTAATTATAAAAAGAAGAGACCGAACATTTATTCGGTCTTTTCTTTTTTAAACAATGCAAAAATATTTTGCAACATTTATATCATGATGCAAAAAGTAATATCAATAATTGCGCTGCAATAATTCTGAGAATCATTGTTAACGGATATACAGTTGCATAAGTTACTGATGGCACATCGCTTTTAGCCATCTGCATGGCAAATGCCAATGCAGGCGGATCGGTACTTGCACCTGCCAGCAAACCACAAATTTCAAAATAAGTTTTGCGTAAAAAATATCTTGCAATCAATCCAATTAAAATTAAAGGAATCATTGTAATGCAAATTCCCATTGCAATCCATACCCATGCGTTACCACCATTAAATGCTTCGGCCAAACTATGTCCGCTGCTTAATCCAACACTGGCCAGGAATAAAGTAATACCTAATTCACGAACCATTAAATTAGCACTGTTTGTTGTATAATTATTTAAGTATAACACACTGCCAAATCTGCTTAATAATAATGCAACAATCAGTGGGCCACCTGCTAAACCAATTTTTACCGGCACAGGCATATTGGGGAATGATAAAGGAATACTTCCAACAATTGCACCCAAAACAATACCGATAAATATTGGTGCAAGATCAGGCACTTCTAATCTTTTTAAAGAATTACCAAGCACGTTAGCTACAGATTCTACAGCTTCTTTTGTTCCAACAACTTTTATATTATCGCCTAATTGTAAAACAATATCGCCATGCGGAATCATTTCAATTCCGGCCCTTCCCAATCTTGTTAATGTAAAACCATGTTCATGCAATTCAGGAATATCACCTAACCTGCGATGTGTAACTTCTGTTCTTGTAACAACAATTATTCTAGAAATCAATTCGCTTTGCGGAGCATCTTTTAAATTCATATCACTTTCACTGCCGATAATAATTTTAAGCTGATTGATGGCTTGTTTGGGAGCCACTAATAATAATACATCGTTTTCATTTAAAATTGTATCAGGCCCCGGTGTAATGATATTACCTGCATGAAACATCCTCGAAATAACAACAGGTTCTTTCATCATCTCAAATATTCGTCTGATGGGTTGACCAATCAATTGTTTATTCTCTAATACTAAATGAATTGAAATTGGTTTCTCCGCTTTTATAGCGCTAAGCTTTCCATGCAATTCAATTTCAGATTCAACATTTATTCTGAATATCCATTTTAAAATAAGAATAGAAAAAATAATTCCAAATACACCAAAAGGATAAATTAATGCATATGCCAATGTTATTAACGCATTATTGTTTGCTGCTAAATGCATATCGGTTATTGCTGTTTGCGCAGCACCTAAACCTGGTGTATTTGTAACGGCGCCACTCATAATTCCTGTCATTACCGGAACCGATGTGCCTGTATAAAAAAATGCAATTGTTATTAATACACCAATTAAAACAATTACTGCCGCCAACACATTATTGGCTAATGCATTTTTTTTAAGTGATGCAAAAAAACCCGGGCCAACTTGCAAACCGATACAATACACAAAAAGAATCAATCCAAATTCTTTTAAAAAATTTTCAATCTCTTTGTTAACATTGATGCCGAGATACGAAATCAATAATCCCATAAATAATATCCATGTTACACCAAGTGAAATTCCGAAGATTTTAAATTTACCCAACCATGTACCAAGAGCAATCACCAATCCGTAAATAATAACTGTTTGTGCAATACTCTGTTGAGTGAACAATTGTTGAAACCAATTCATAGAGCTGATTTTGAAATACAAAACTAAGTTTCAATCTTTGACGATATGATGATGAAAATCATTGCTGATTTAAATTATTATACAATTTAATGGATTGTTTGTACATTAATGTGGCAACTTTAATTTATTTATGATGAATAATTTAATTCATCATAAATAAGGCAATCAAATACATTTACTTTGCCAAGAATTTTTTATCAAAACTTTTTTTGATGGAGCAAAATAAAATTACCCGAGCAAAAGAATTAGGATCATTACTATTAGATGTTGGTGTTTCACTTTTAAGTTCGGGCGCAAGTTGCAGCAGGATAAGAATTACCATGAAAAGATTGGCTACAACTTACAATCACGAAGCACATATTTCCATTGCACCAAAATCTATTTCGCTTACATTAAATGATGACGATGATAATGCCCTTTTTAACGGCATGCGCAGCACACCTTCGCAA
>DATAMD010000130.1:0-4783 GCA_036260755.1 Chitinophagaceae bacterium
AAATCATAATAAATAAATAAATAATAAAATGAAAAGAAAAGTGATAAATAAATTCCTTAAAAACTATAAAATTCCCTTTTCAAGGATTCTGCTAATTCTCTTTTATGTTTTGATAAATTTTATCAAAATACATGCGCAGAATAATTCTTACTTGAATTATAAGTTTCAGGCTTTGGATAATAGCCAAATTGATATCAGCAAACTTGGGAATAAAAAAATGATCATTGTGCCTTTTGATGCAAGTAATCCAAACAGGCAACAGTTATTGCAGTTAGATAGTTTATTTCGGAAGAATAAATCTTTATTAAATGTAATTGCGATACCATCATTAGATTTTGGGAATGCACTTAAGGAAGGGAGATTAAAAAAACTTTTATATGATACGCTCAATCTTTCAATATTGATAGCTAAAATATCATCTGTAAAAAAAATAAGTGGTGCTAATCAGCAACCCATTATGCAATGGCTTACAGATAAAAATTTAAATGGGCATTTTGATATTGATATAAGTAATCCCGGAGAGATATTTATTATTAGTGAGAATGGAAAACTATTTGCAAGAATCAGCAGCACTATTGATATTAATTATATAAAAAAAATAATTAATAAAAAAGTTGATTAATAAAACTCTAAGGAAAAAAATAATTCGATTTATAATTTTTAAACCGTTAAGGTGATGAAATATATAACCAATTCTTTAAGACTATTGTTCATAAGCATTAGTCTGTTTGCTGCGGCAAATAAAGTTATTGCGCAGTCGTGGAACCCTTCGTTTACAATAGGAACAGGCAGCGGTAACTATGCGTTCTCCTATAATCAAATACCTGAACAGTTAGTACAACTCTATCCTGCTGCTATACCCAATACGGGTTTAACATATCAATGGCAACAGAGCCAATATTCTGGCACAAATGGATTTACCAATATACCCGGCGCAACAGGTGCAACTTATAATATCCCTGCTGCTTTAAGTCAAACCATGTATTACCGCCAACAGGTGAATGGCCCATTGGGAACTATCTATTCGAATATCATTAAAATGAGCTTGGTTTCTGTTAATTGGGAAAATTATAATTATGTAAGAGAGCATGATGTATTAACAACAGGGATTACCAACTGGCAAACAGTTGACCAGATGACGATAGGCCTTGGGCAAAAGTTACAGACCACTTCTTATTTAGACGGGTTGGGGAGGCCTGTTGAAAAGGTAAGTAAACAAACAGCAACACCGCAAACGGGCAGTAATTTGTGGGGTGATATGGTACAGTTTAACCAGTATGATAATTATGGAAGAGAGTCAACCAAATACCTGCCCTACACAACAGTTAATCAATCGGGTAAATTTAAAACAGGCACAGCAACAGACCAGCCTGCCTATTACAGCAGCACTTATAATGAAACGTCGGCCTTTTCAACTATCAGTTTTGATAACAGCCCTCTCAACAGGGTAAAAAATATAAAAGAACCCGGCAGTGTGTGGGCTGCATCGGCAGGCAAATCTGCAAGTTATGATGTAAACAGTTTATCCGACAGTGTTCAACTGTTTGGCACCGATTATGTGCAGGGCGATGCACCTCTTTATATCGGGGCATACGCCGCCAGTACATTATACAAATTAACTTATACGGATGAATATGGCAAACAGGTGACTGAATTTACGGATAAGTCGGGCAGGTTAATTTTAAAAAAAGTACAGATTGATGACATCCCTTCTTCCGGTCATCCGGGATGGATATGCACTTATAATGTATATGATGATTTTGGATTATTACGGTTCCAGCTACAGCCCAATGCAGTACAATATTTAGATACTAACGGTTGGAGCTTTGCAGGAACAAACGGGCAGGCAGTTTTAAACGGTTATTGTTTTCAGTATTTCTATGATGATAAAGGCAGAACAGTTTGGAAAAAAGCCCCGGGCGCACAGGGATTAAATATGCTCTACGATATAAGAGACAGGGTGGTATTTATGCAGGATGGTAATCAGGCTGCAATGACACCGGCACAATGGACTGCAAACTTATATGATGATTTAGACAGGCTCACTATCACCACCCTGTACAATACAACTGAAACACCCGCCAACCTGCAATCAGATATCAATAATTCTGTTAGTTTAAATACGGTTAGTGTTAGTAATGCAGGAAGCCCTGTAATAGATTTGGTAGTAGACACGCGAACAGCAGGTGCCAATTACACTGCACAAAACACCATCAGTTTTACCTCCGACGCAGGAGGAAGTTTTACAAGTGAAGACGGTGCTGAGTTTACAGCACAGATTGATCCTGCATCGGTTACAGCTTCCACCACATCAACAGTGGCTGTTTTCGGCAGTCCAATCAGTCAAACAGTTTTAAGCAGTTCTGCCTGCACTATTGTAAAATACCTGTTTTATGATAATTATTCGTTTAATAATGTAAAATCATTCAGCAGCAATTATACGAATACAAGCGCCTACAGTACCTCTGATCCAAATGTATATCCCATTGCAACAACAGCCAGAACATTAAGTATGCCAACAGGCAGTATGGTAAGGGTATTGGGTACCAATACTTTTTTAGCATCCACCGAATATTATGATGAAAAGGGGCATCATATACAAACCCTTGAGGATAATATCAGAAACGGGGTTGACATTACCACCAATCAATATCATTTCGACGGAAGATTATTAAGTACCTGCAACAGCCACAGCACACCTTATACAGGGTACAATAATTTTATAACGCTCACTAAATATTTGTTTGATAATGTAGGGCGGGTAAGTTCTGTTCAAAAACAATTTGGAACTAACAGTTTGGTATCTGTAGCCAATTACGATTATGACGATATAGGCAGGGTTAAAACAAAACACTTAGATCCTAACTACATTAACCAAAATACAGGAACGCCGGATTTGGAATCTTTGAATTATACATTTAATATCCATAACCAGATAACAGGTATTAATAAAGATTATGCCAACAAGAATCCCGCTAACTACAATAAATGGGGCCATTTCTTTGGTATGTACCTGGGCTTTGATAATAAGGATAATGTTTTTAATACATCAAGATTAAACGGGCAGGTAACGGGTATTTTATGGAACACGCAGGGCGATGATGCGCAGCGTAAATATGATTACAGTTATGATAATGCAGGCAGGCTTACAAAAGCCATTTTCAACCAATACACTCCCCCTTCAGGGGGAGCCGGAGGGGGCTGGAGTAACAGCAATATGGATTTTTCTGTTACCGGTACAAGCGGCCAAATAACGTACGATCTTAATGGCAATTTGCTCACCATGCTGCAAAAGGGAATTGTACCCGGCACCAACACGCCTTTAACGATAGATGATCTTCGTTATGTGTATAATTCATACAGCAACCAGTTGCAAAGCGTAACCGACCAGATGACGAGTACTAATTTAAACGGGCAGTTTGGTGATTTTAAAGACGGTACCAATGCAGCAGGCACACCCGATTATGTTTACGATGCCAATGGTAATTTGGTGGTTGATTTAAATAAAAATGTACAAAGTTTAAATGGCGGAACTAACGGCATCAGTTATAATTTTTTAGACAAGCCTGAACAAATTAATATAGCAGGTAAAGGACTAATAAAAATAGTATATGATGCCGATGGCAATAAACTGCAAAGAACATACACAGCAACAGGCAGTACTGTTACAACTGTAACCACATACATTAACCAATTTGTTTATACCGAAACAATTGCTGCCAATACCGGCGCAACACCACCTGCAGGTGGATGGGGAGCAGGCACAGATACTTTACGTTTCATCAATTTTGAAGAGGGAAAAGTCCGTTTAATGCAACCCGTATCGCAGGGCAATGGTTTTGATGCCCTGGTAGAAAACGGAAACATCGCCATGCCTAATAATATGATGGGCGTGTATGATTACTTTATAATGGATTACCAGAAAAATGTGCGGATGATACTTACTGAAGAAACCCACCAGAGCAGCAGTACAGCTACCATGGAAACAAGCAGGGCAGGCATAGAAGATGGGGTGTTTGGGCAATTGGGTAGCGGCAATGAAGTAGAAGTAACACGTTATGCAACCCCTGCGGGATGGACTGGGAACACCACGGCATCGGTAAGCAGATTAGGCAATAATGCCGGGCATAATTTAGGACCTAATACTTTGCAAAAAGTAATGGCAGGCGATCAGGTAAGCGCATCGGTACTGTATTACCATCAGGCAGCACCAACAAGCACTACTAATAATCTTGCATCAAATATTGTTACCAATTTATTGGCAGCTTTAAACAGCGGCACTAATACCATCAGTAAATTGATCGAAAATAATGCTTCTAATTTTACAACACAATTAAATAACACAACACCGCCGTATATAGGCAGTGTACAGCCGCAAAACCCAAACAGCAGTGCACCTCAGGCTTATTTAACCATATTATTTTTTGATGAAAGATTTAACTTTGTTGCAGCGGCCGATGGCGGTGCGGCACAGGTGCAGGTTGCGGCAAGCGTAACCGGTAATGGGGCATCGTTAACTTTACCCAATGTAAAAGCGCCGAAGAACGGATATGCATATATTTATGTAAGTAACCAGAGCGATCAGGACGTTTATTTTGATAACTTGCAGGCAGGCATAACAGCCGGAAATATAATTGAAGAAAATCATTACTATTCGTATGGCTTGAAGATAGCAGGAATAAGCAGTAAGGCATTAGCCCCTCCTTTGGAGGGGTTGGGGAGGCTGAACAATAATTTATACAACGATAAAGAGCTCTTTGATGATGCAGATTTAAACTGGTAC
>DATAMD010000133.1:0-3267 GCA_036260755.1 Chitinophagaceae bacterium
CTTTATTATCAACAACAAATATTATTAAAGGAACTATCAGGATGATCAGGATAGATTTGGGAACAAACAATTCAATTGTGGTTGACAGCGTGTCTCATCCATTGCTTTTACCGCCTAATGCCCCTTCGTACTTTTTAATTAAACTTCATGGCGAAGAGTGGGAACATTTTGAAGCAAATGCATCACGTTTGTGGATTGATTTTGATGTAGCTCATTCAATCATATTTATAAATAATACTTATTACTTAGCGCCGTTTGTTCGCCCGTTTGTACCCGACAGAGAAGGAGAAATATCAGGTAATGTTGCACCGGAGGCCGCTTTCCCCGAACTGGTAACAGTTTTTAGTGCTACCGATACAGCTTTGGCATTGCCTAATCGTGAAGGTAATTTTAAAGTACGCGGATTAAAAAATGGAACATATTCGGTTTTAATTCATTCGATCCACGCCAGTTTTGCCGATACAACCATTAATAATATTGTTATTCAAAATGCAAACAGGGTTTCGCTGGGAAGTATCACATTACATTAATTTTTTTTTCATAGGCTGATAAGGGTAGATTACCGGAGGAACAGTTAGTTTTAACTGTTCCTCTTTTATTGCAGAATACGATGCCTGTAAATGTCTTTTTTTATTTATTAGGCAGAGCCGATGTTTACAATTACCTTTGCAGCTTATTATTTATTATTTAAATTTTACAATGGACACAAAAATCAAAGGAACTGTAAAGTTCTTTAACGAAGAAAAAGGTTTTGGTTTCATCAAACATGATGATTCTAACAAAGAAACATTTGTACATGCTAATGGTTTAATCGACCAGATCGAAGCAAACGACAAAGTTGAGTTTGACGTGCAGGAAGGCCGTAAAGGTTTGAATGCCGTTAACGTGAAACGTATCGCTTAAAAGTAATACTTCATAAAACCTGTTAAGGCTGCAATATTTATTGCAGCCTTTTTTTATGTAAGATAATTTTTAATTATTTGCAAACCTTTATTTGCACCTTTAACTGCTCCGCCATGATGAAATGTATAATGAAGGTGCATTGTTTCAGCATCCATATACGGCTCTAAAAAACTTTCGCTGTAAGGCAAAGATTGCTGGATGTAATTGCCGTTAGCGTCAACCAATTTATCTGTCGGATTGTTAGAAAGGTTTTGAGTAAAGGCATTGTTTGTAAAAAGCAATGTTACTGCCCTGCTAAAGTTCCAGGTTTTATAAAGGTCTTTCTGTTCATAAAATAAGTTTTATTAAAATCCCTAAAGCCGCAGCTGCTGCAATCACATAAGGCTCTTGAATTTTCTTAATATAAAGTAAGGCTAAAATTGTTGCCGCAGCAATCAACGCTGTTGAAATGTCTGAAATACTTCTTGTTGCAATTACAATTACTGCCCCGACTAAAGCACCAACAACAGCTGCCGTTATGCCGTCAACAAATGCTTTGATTGATTGGTTTTTGGATATTTTTTTGAAATAAGGTGCCGGAATAACGGTAAATAAATAACAAGGTAAAAATGTTGCCAATGCTGCAACCAAAGCACCCGGGAAACCTGCAACTAAATAACCAATAAAACCAACTGTGATAACAACGGGACCGGGCGTTATCATTGCAACTGCTACGGCATCAACAAATTGTTGCTCTGTCAACCACTTATTTTCTGCTACAACTCCTGAATGTAGAAATGGAATAATAGCCAAACCGCTACCAAAAACAAATGCACCTGTCTTGGTAAAGAATATTGCAATTTTTTCAAGTGTTGAAGTTTCGTAATTCCAAAAACCAATTTGTAAAAGAACAAAACAATTTGCCGTTGATTTATTAATCCATTTTGGCGGTGCTTTTACAAACATATATAAAAACCCTGCTGCAACAAATAATAAAACCTGTTCTTGTTGTGTAAAGAAAGTGATGGCTGCTGCTGCAACAAAAAACAACCAAAGCAGCCAATTTTGTTTGAAGGATTGCAGGTTGAACTTGCCAATTGATTTTGTAGTGAGTTTGTAAGAACTGTTTGCAATGATGCCAATAACTGCTGCACCTACGCCATAAAAAACGGCTTGCATCCATGCAAGCCCTCCAAACAATTTATAAACCATACCCAACAATACAACCATAAAAAAAGAAGGAATAACAAAAGCAATACCTGCTAATGTTGCTCCCAATATTCCGTAATGAACAAAGCCTAAATAAATTCCTAACTGTGCAGCCAAAGGCCCGGGTGCTAATTGTGCCAAAGCCAAACCTTGTTTATATTCTTCTTCCGAAATCCATTTACGTTTTTCAACCAAATCTTTGTACATATAACCAACTAAGGCAACGGGCCCGCCAAAACCTGTTGAGCCTAATTTTAGAAAATAAAAAACAAGTTGTTGTAAAGTATATATTGCTCTATTGTTCATTTGTTGACACTTGAAACGCAAACTAAACAAATGTTGTACTAAAGAAATAGCAGGTTATTTACCTTTTGTATTTGGATTACTTTTTTGAAATGTTTTTCTGTAAGCCGATGGATTTTTTCCTGTGTGCTGCTTGAATATTCTTGTAAAATGGCTTTGGTCTGAAAAACCCGTCAGGTATGCAATTTCTGTAAGTGAGCAGGTTGAGTTTTGAATAAGTTGTATTGCTTTGTCGATACGTATTTTTCTGATGTATTCTCCAAAATTAAGGTCTTCAAAATATTTTGAAAATTCCCTTGATAAATAAGATGGATTAAGTTCTAAGTTGTTCGAAATTGTTTTTAGGTCAAATGTAAATTGCGTGTCTATTTGGTCCTGAATAATTTCTTTTAAGTCTTTTACCCAATTGGGTATTTTCTTTTTGTCATTTGTTTTGTCTTTCAAAAACTTTTTATATACTTCATGCAGTAAGTTTTCAAAAGGGCTGTTTTGTAAATGCTTTTGCTTTTGTAAATGGGCAGCCCAACTGTACAAGGCATCATAAATAACCATTCCTGTTTCTAATAATTTGTAATCGTCGGTAATGTTATAAGAAAGCCCTGCCGAAATTGCCAGAAGCCCTGCTGCTTCTTTTGCAATATCGTGCCGGTCTGTATCTGCACCACGAACAATAGCTGCTATCACCAAAATAGCTGGGTCTTTTATTTTATATTTTTTAATGATATAATCAAAAGTACATTGGTCGCTGTAATGAGTAAACTCCACATCGGGAATGTCAAACGGAATAGCTTTTATTTTTTTTGCTTTGTCAAGCACCTGATTGTACGGAACGAAAATAAATTCTGCGTCTTTGTCAACGAATTTTTTGATTAG
>DATAMD010000137.1:0-1779 GCA_036260755.1 Chitinophagaceae bacterium
AGAATATTAATTGGGCTGCCGTTGCGTCGCACACTTGTACGGTTGTAATTTTATTGAGCTTTTTATTCTTCCACATAAATCCGTTTCACTCTTTGGCTAACACTTGTCATCACTTCATAAGCAATGGTGGCGGAGCTTTCAGCAACTTGCTGAACAGGTAAATTTTTACCAAATATTTCAACAACATCTCCTTCCTTTACATTTTCAATATCGGTTATATCAATCATCGTCATATCCATACAAACATTACCCATAACTTTTGCCAAGCGTCCGTTTACAAAAATACTTCCGGCTCCATTTCCTAATTTTCTGCTGAACCCGTCGGCATAACCAATCCGCACAACAGCAATTAAACTATCACGTTCAACTTTTCCTTTGCGGTTATAGCTAATGGTTTCGCCGGCTTTTACTTTTCTGATTTGTGCAACGGTAGATTTTAAAGTAGCAACAGTTTGTAAGTTTAAAATATTTTCATCGGCACTATCAACGCCGTACAACCCAATGCCCAGGCGCACCATATCGAATTGCAAATTTGGATGGCGGAAAATTCCGGCCGAGTTTGCGATATGTTTTATAAAAGAATATCCGATATTTTTTTCAACAATTGTACATGCTTCTTCAAACAAATTGGATTGATGTTTGGTAAAGCCATCATGAATTGCTTCTTCGCTTGCAGCCAAATGACTGAACACAGATTTTACAATCATCGTGTGTTGATTTTTTAATTGCAAACTCAATTCATTTATTTCATCAGGTTCAAAACCCAAACGGTTCATACCTGTGTTTAATTTGATGTGAACCGGAAATTTTATTACCGCCTGTTGCTGTAAATATTGATGAAACAAATTAAAAATATGAAACGAATAAATTTCGGGTTCAAGCGAATATTCTATTAAAGCATCAAAACTTTCTTCATCGGCATTCATCACCATGATGGGTAAACTAATTCCCGCTTTGCGCAATTCAATTCCTTCATCGGCATAAGCAACGGCTAAATAATCAACTTTGCAAAACTGTAAAACCCTTGCCACTTCTGCACTTCCGCTGCCATAGCTGTATGCTTTAACCATTGCCATCACTTTTGTTGAAGGCAATAAATGTTTTTGATATTCTTTTAAATTATGTGCAATGGCCGATAAATTAATTTCCAAAACTGTTTGATGTACTTTTTGTTCTAACCATTTGCTGATGCGTTCGAATGCAAAAACTCTTGCACCTTTCAGTAAAATAAATTCGTCTTTAAACTGATGCAAAGTTGTTTGCTCTAAAAATTTTTCGGTGGACGAAAAGAAAATTGTTTGCGGAATTTGAAGAAAAAATAAATGATGCTTGCTTATATTTTCGCCGATGCCGATTAATTTATTAATTTTTCTTTCTTTTAATTGAATGGCAACTTGGCGGTACAATTCTTCATCGCTTAATCCTGATTGAAAAATATCCGAAAGAATAACTGTTGTTGCATTATTGCCCGATTGTTGTTTTAAATAATCGAGTGCAATGTTAAGCGATGAAATATCGTTGCTGTAACTATCATTCAATACCGAACAATTATTAATTCCTTTTTTCAGTTGCAGGCGCATTTCTACAGAAGTCAATTGCAGCAATCGTTTGGCGATATCATCCATTGCATAATTCATCAATAATAAAACAGAAATACAAGTGATGCCATTATCAATTGATGCAGCATCAACGAAAGGAACTACGATTTGCTGAGATTGATTTTGATAGGCTATGATGAGCGAAGTATAAGCGGATGATTTTATTTCTTCTTTAATAAAA
>DATAMD010000142.1:0-13995 GCA_036260755.1 Chitinophagaceae bacterium
CATATCGATTGCAAAATCTGTTTGAGATGTTTGTTCCCATTTTAAACCAGGATTAGCAACGGTTACCGGAGAATTACCTGTTACCAATTGGCCGCCGATTGGATAAGTTCCAACACCATTAACGGTTGAAACAAATTGGAAAGGGCTTAAATTATCGTTACCATTAACTCCATAACCTGCACGTAATTTTAAAAAACTTATTGGCAGATTTGCCGGCCAGAATTTTTCGCGTGTTATAATCCAGCCTGCCGACATTGAAGGGAAGTTTCCATACACATTATCACTACCGAAATGCGATGAACCATCTCTTCTTATAATACCTGTGAACAAGTATTTCCCATCATAATCATAAGTTACACGGGCAAAAACAGATGATATGTTATACGGCTGACTTTCGTAACCATTTCCAAGCATATTTGCAGCCGGAATAGTAAAGTTCATTGAGGCATCGCCGAAAGTATTTACAGGTAATCCAACATAGGAAGCACCTACACCAAATTGTGTCATTTTTCTTGCTTCTGTACCTGCTAATGCACTAAAATTATGCAATCCAATACTTCTTGTGTACGAAGCAATATTCGTAAAGATCATATTGAATGCCTTATTCATGTTACGTGAAAAGTTAGTATTAGTAAGATTAGAATTTGTTGCACTTAAAAAATATATAGGGTTAAAAGATTCTGAACCCCAGAAAGCTAAATCACCACCAATACTTGTTTTTAATTTCAACCCTTTAACAGGTTCTATTTCTATATAGGTATTAGCCACAATCTTATCGCCCCAACCATAATTTCCCTGATGTGTTTTAATGTAAGCCAATGGATTTGTCATTTCTTGTCCAACGTATGGAGAAATACCATAAGGATTTCCATTCGCATCTTTTACAATTGAGTTTGGATGATTTACATACGGGTTTTGTGCAAGAACAGTAGGATCTGTAATAATTATCGGAGTGATTGGATCTAAGTTTACTGCCGAACTAAGCGGCGTGCCAAAATAGCCATTGGCATCAAGGTTATTCTGACTTTTTGTATACGCATAAGAAAGGTTTTCGCCAAAATTCAACCACTTATTAACCTTATGAGCCGAGTTGATACGAACAGAAAATCTTTGATAATTTGAAATGGAAGGGGCAACAATACCTTCTTGTTTAAAGTAACCGAATGAAGCAAAAAATGTTGATTTATCATTTCCGCCACTGAAACTTAATTCGTGATTTTGAATTTTTGCATCATTATTAAAAATAGTATTCTGCCAATCAGTTCCTTTTCCTAAAGTACTAAGATCAGGAAATATAATTCCGTTACCAGCTGCTGCAGATGATTCGTTACGCAAAGCAGCATATTCTGTTGCGTTTAATAATTTAAGTGTTTTTGCGGGTGACTGAACACCATAATAAGAAGCTAAATTAACCTGCAGTGCGCCCGATCTGCCTTTCTTAGTAGAAACCAATATAACACCTGATGCAGCTTTTGTACCATAGATTGCAGCAGAAGCAGCATCTTTTAATACTTCGATTGATTCAATATCGGCAGCATTCAAATAATCAATACCACCGGCAACTACAACGCCATCTACAACATATAATGGATCAAAGTTGTTGATAGAAGTTACTCCACGAATCATTACTGTTGAAGCAGCACCCGGCTGGCCTGAATTAGAATAAATTGTAGCTCCTGATGTTCTTCCTTTTAAAGCATCTTCTAATCTTACAACAGGCATATCTTCCAGATCTTTTGCTTTAACACTTGCAATGGCACCGGTAACAACACTTTTCTTTTGAACACCATATCCAACCACAACTATCTGATCTAAAATTTTTGCTGAAAGAGCTAATTTTACATTCACCAATTGTTCTCCTTTAACAACAACTTCTTTTGCTTCATAACCAATATAAGAAAAAACTAAAACAGCATTTTTATCGGCACTTATTGTATAAATACCGTTATTATCGGTTGAGGTTCCTTTGTTGGTTCCTTTAATTAATACCGAAACTCCTGATAATGGTTCGTTATTTTCGCCAGTAATTTTACCGGTTACTTTTATTACATCTGCAAACTTTGCAACATTTTCTTTTGCTAATACAACTACTAAATTGTTTTCTAAAATTTTATAGGTCAATTCAGTATTTACAAAAAGTTTGTCAAGGGCAGTTGTTAGTGGTAAATTTTCGGCTTTAAAATCTACTTTAGTTTTAAGGGAAGCTAATTCGTAATTATACAAGAATCTTACATCACCGTTTTTTTCGATACCGTTGAGAATTTTTTTAATCTCTGTTTGTTTGGCATTTACGTTTATTGTTTGTCCAAACACACCGGCTTGTACCTGATAAGCAGTAAATAAGGTGAACAAAATGGCAAGCTTCATAACCAGTAGAAATTTTAGGAATTCATTGGCATGTACTGACCCCCGTAGAGGTACATTTTTTTTCATACATTTGTTTTTTAAGGTTTAAGAATAGGCAGCAGTTTGCTTTTCTTACCGAAAAGCAATTCCTTTTTTTAGCCTTTTTTTCGGGGAATGTTCCAGCATTTCCCGATTTTTTTTAGGTTATTTTTTTTCTGTTATTTCTATTTCATTGTCATTGATTTTATAGTTAAACGATGCGGTTAGTTGTAATGCTTTTAATGCTTCTTCAACACTTTCTTTTTCAAAAACGCTATGAAATCTGTACGCTTCAAGATTCGGATTCTCAAATACAATATGAACATTATACCATCTCTCCATTTTTTTTGCAAACTCAACAAAGGTTTCGCCATCAACTATTAATTTGTTGTATATCCAGGCAGTTTCAGTTAATGCTGTATCGGGAACACTTTTAGGGATTGCAACAATTGCTATTTCTTTGGATATTATTTTAACCGAAGTAGGTGCCGCCGCATTTTTATATCTGCTTTCTGCATTTAATGAAGCGGATATCAGCGTGTTATTTTCTTTATTAAAAATCAATTTTTCATGAGGCCTTACAATAACTTTTGAACTAAGGTTTTGATTTTTCTTTACAACTTCTATCAGCCCTCTGATTAATGTAGTTTCGATGGTTGGATCAGTTTCGTATGATTTCACATTAAATGCCGTGCCTAAAACTCTGATATCAATTCCTGAAGTATGAACAATGAAAGGATGTTTGGCATCTTTCACTACATCAAAAAAAGCTTCTCCTTCTAATGCAACAGATCGGATGGTATCGATAAACTTTGGCGAATAATAAAGTTTACTGCCCGAATTAAGCCACACGATGGTTCCATCGGGAAGTATAATTTTACTTTTAGCGCCGGGTTTGGCATACACTTCATTCCCGTAATTAAATTTGAATTTTTCGGATCTTGAATAGTAAATCCAGCTAATGCCTAATACCAATAAAAATATTGCAGCAATACTCAATCTTTTTATTATTGGATTAATGCTGAATATTAAAGCATTTTGTTTTTGATTTGAATCACCCGGACCATTAGTAGCAGTTTCTAAAATTTGATTGAAATGCGTATCAAATAAATCATCTTCGTTGCTGCTGTTTTGCTTTCGGGGATTATCCCAATACTCCTGAAGCAATTCACTCAGATATTGTTCTTCGGGATGGTTTTGCAATAACGACAATAGCTCGTTTGATTCCTCAACAGAAGCTTCTCCCGATAATTTTCGGGCTAATAATGTTTCAATTCGTTGTAATGGCATAGAATCTCTTAATAGATAAGACAATGATTTTTTAAGTTAACCTTAAAAGAATTAAAGTTTTTTTGAATTTTTTTTTGAGTGACCGGCCGGTATAAGATTAAAATCACTCCTTACAGCATCGCTTATGCGATGAACTGCAATAACCATTTGGGCATCAACAGTATTTTCTGAGATGTTTAGTACTTCGGCTACTTCTTTATATTTTAAGCCATCTTCCCTCACCAATTTAAAAATCATTTTGCAGCGTGGCGGAAGAGAGTTTACGGCAGCATCAATCTTTTCATATATTTCAGAAATGATCATTTTGTTTTCCGGATTAACGCCGTTATTTATCTGAATATCTATATGATCAAACGGTTCATTTATATTTTCCCGGGCTTTTTTCGAAATGTAGTTTAGTGAAGTGTTTTTTACAGCCTTATATAAATAAACCTTAAGATTAATTATTGAACAAATATTTATTCTGTTTTTCCACAGCTTCACAAACACATCATCCACAATCTCAAATGCCGCATCACGCTCCTTAACCATCGAATATGCAAACTCTATAAGCTGTTTTGATACATGATTGTACAATTGCCTGAAGGCCTGTTCATTGCCCAAAGCAATATTTTCTTTCAGAGACATAGAAATCTCTTCCAGTTCAAATTTATTTTTCAATATGCAGCAATTTGTTAGTATAAAGACATTGCAAAGTTAAAAGAAGTTGCATTCAAATTATAAAACTATTTAAATATTAGTCATATAAAAAAACGTTGAATTACCTTTAATCAAATACTTTTTTCTGTTTTTAGATTTATTCTAATTTAGAAGTGAAATTTAACTGAATGAAAAAAAAAATAGCTGCTTTTATTGCTTTAGTACTAATATACTTCCCCGCTATTTTACATGCGCAAAACGAATTAACAGGAAAAATAAAAGACGCGATAACCGGCAAACCTCTTGAAGGAGTGGCTGTTTATATTCCCGATTTAAAATCCGGTGGCATATCAGACAAAAACGGTTTTTTTTCTTTAAAAAATATTCCTTCCGGATATTTCTTAATCGAAGCAAGCATTCTGGGTTTTGCAAAACAAATCGATAATGTTTTTATTAAAGGGAAAACAGAAAAAAATTATTCGCTGATTATCTCAAGCTACCAATTAAATGATGTTATTGTAACCGGCGTTACAACGGCAGTTGAAAGGCGTAAAAATGCTGTATCCAGCAGCATTCTTTTACAAAGAGAGCTGCAACAAAACACATCTGCAAACATTATTGATGGGATGCAAACCATTCCGGGTGTTTCGCAAATAACCGATGGACTTGCCATTTCAAAACCGGTCATTCGCGGATTAGGTTACAATCGTGTGGTTGTTATAAATGATGGCATCAGGCAGGAAGGACAGCAATGGGGCGATGAATTTGGAATTGAAGTGGATGAATATTCGGTTTATAAAGCTGAAGTGCTGAAAGGCCCATCCAGCCTTAGTTACGGCTCCGATGCCATGGCCGGTGTAATAAATTTTTTGGCAATACCTTCTCTTCCCGAAGGAAAAATTAATGGAAATATTATTACCAATTATCAAACCAATAATGGTTTGTATGCCGCTTCTTTTAATCTTGCAGGAAATGAAAAAGGTTTTATTTGGGATATTCGTTTCACAAATAAAATGGCGCACGATTATAAAAATAAGTACGATGGTTATGTTTGGAATTCGGGCTTCGGAGAAAATAATTTTAAAGCCATTTTCGGGCTGAATAAAAAATGGGGATACACACATTTAACCGCAAATATTTTTGATTTGAAATTGGGAATTACTGAAGGATCCAGAGATAGTGCAACAGGTGTTTTTACCACACATTATTTAACCGCAAATAATGAAGACAGTTTAGGAATTGCACCAACAGCCGATTATAAAAAATATAATAATTATCCCATCATTCATCAACACATACAACATTATAAAGCTGTTTGGGATAATAATTTTTTTATCGGGAAAGACAGATTATTATTTAAACTTGGCTTACAACAAAATTTTCGCCGCGAAGCAAACGATATAACCAAAGGCAACCTCTATAATAATTATTTTTATTTGCGAACCATTAATTATGATGCGCAATATTTAGTTCATGAAAAAAATAAATTTACTATTTCGTTTGGTGTAAACGGCATGAGCCAAT
This sequence comes from Chitinophagaceae bacterium, assembly GCA_036260755.1. GTDB lineage: Bacteria > Bacteroidota > Bacteroidia > Chitinophagales > Chitinophagaceae > CAIQDX01. The sequence goes on from DATAMD010000142.1 coordinate 5,839, forward strand.
CATCCGAAGACCGCGGAATTGTTTTTTTGGTTCCCGAATATAATTTGTTTGATTTCGGAATTTTTTCTACTGCAAAAAAAACAATCGGCAAACTTACCATCAGCGGCGGTTTAAGATTTGATACCCGAAAACTGCAAACAAAAAATTTATACATCGATTCAAGCACAGGAAGGTTAAATGCACCGGATGCAAATTCCATCACCCGGTTTTCTGCTTTCAATGCTAACTTTTCGGGAGTATCGGGAAGCATTGGTGCCTCCTGCGATTTCAGCAAAAATATGTATGGTAAAATAAATTTTTCCCGTGGTTTTCGTGCACCCAATATTGCAGAAAGCGGCGCAGATGGAATTCACGACGGCACACCATTTTACGAAATCGGTGATCCTAATTTAAAAGCCGAAAACAGTTTGCAGATTGATGCAACGATTGGAATTAATACAGCAGATATTTCTGCCGAGATAACACCATTCATCAATAAAATAAATAACTATATTTTTCCTTCAAAACTGCAAAGCGTTTTTGGCGGAGATTCAATGCGGCTGGACTTTGCATCCGGTTTACCTGCCGGATCAACATTTAAATACATTGCCGGAAATGCAATTCTTTCGGGCGGTGAAATAATTTTTAATATCCATCCTCAAACAATTAACTGGCTAAGTTTAGAAAATAGCTTTTCGTTTATAAATGCCGTTCAGCTAAATCAAAACGATTCAACAAAATATTTGCCTTACACACCACCGCAAAAATTATTATCAACACTTATTTTTCATCTCAATAAAAATAATCCTGTTCTTCGAAACACATATTTAAGAATGGGTGTTGAAAATTATTTTAAACAAAATAAAATCTATTACAAATTTGGCGATGAAACGGTAACGCCGGGTTATATTTTATTAAATGCCGGTTTTAGTACAGATATTTTTTCGAAAAATAAAAATATTTGTACCATACATTTTTCCTGCAACAATATTGCCGATGTGGCTTATCAAAGTAACATGAGCCGTTTAAAATATTCGGATACAAACAATGTTACCGGCAGAGTTGGCGTTTTTAATATGGGAAGAAATTTTAGTTTTAAATTAATTATTCCTCTTAATATAAAAGAGTAAGATAAAAAATTTTTTCCATCTTACTCTTTTAAAATCAGTTGTTTGATTTATACTAAATAGGCATTAAAATAGTATCAATAATATTGTCAAGGAGCTTGTCGAAGTCGACACGAAATCTCGTTTCACACATTTCGACGAGCTCAATGTGACAGTAAATCCTCAATGCCGATTGGTATTAATTATCAGATTTAGTTTTATTCAATCCAATTACCGGTAATTGTTTTTCGCGAATTAATTTATTGAATGAATTTACATCTTCATCCATTATTTTTTTCAATTGATTTAACTGAACATCGGCCTGAGAAGATAAATCGGTAAATGCTTCCTTCACTTGTTTTGATGGCGGATTGTAACCACTCGCAGCAACATCGTACAAACCACTTATTTTATCATTTAACCGAATCGGAAAATTTAAAACATCCTGAAAACTTTTTGATTTTGTTTGATACAATGCTTCTTCGATGGTTGTGAGTTGCTTATTAATTGTATCGGCTGCCTGTTTTATTTCTTTATTATTTTTCAGGTCAATTCTTTCAGTAAAATCGTTGATCTGGGTTCTGATGGCCCTGATATTTTTTATGGCTTTCTGCACTTCGCTGAATTTATTTCTTATCTGCAAAAGCAAACCAACCTGATCGTCGTAATCTTTTTCCGTCATCGCATAATTCGGATCGCCTTTTATTACAAACAGCACATCAACAGAATCTTTATCAAATCTTATTCTTGCGAAATACTTGCCCGGCGCCACTTTCGGGCCTTCCACATTTCCGTTCCATAAAATCAATCCATCTAATTTTTCAGCAGGCGGGTACAGCATATCCCAAACAAATTGATTCATCCCTGTAGTAAATTCTAATTTATTATTTTCTTCTTTTGCATCTTTGGTAAAAGTTTTTATCAGCGAATTATTTTTATCAAACACACTGATAGAAACTTTTGACGAATCGTTTGTATCCTTCAACCAATAATTAATTACAACACCATTGGGCGGGTTTGCTCCTGCATTTTGCGGCATGGCATGGCGGCGCCTTCTTCCGCCACCACCTTCCATTCGGTAACTATCATTCACATCAAAAACAAATAATTTTTTGTTGATGATGGAATTATCTTTTTGTTGTAATACACTCAAATCATCTATCATCCAAAATGCCCGTCCCTGCGTTGCAACAATCAAATCATTTTCTTTTATTGTTAGATCGGTGATGGGAACCATCGGAAGATTTAATTGAAATTTTTTCCAGTTAACGCCATCATCGTAGCTGATATACATTCCAAATTCGGTTCCGGCATACAACAAACCTTTTCTTTTTTTATCGGCACGAACAACTCTGGAAAAATGATTTTTATCGATGCCGTTAGTAATTAATGTCCATGTTTTTCCATAATCTTTCGTCATAAAAATATACGGCGTATAATCATCTAATTTATATCTTGTGCCAACAATATAAGCTTTGCCTTTTTCGAAAGGGTCTGTTTCAATCGTATTCCACATCATCCATTTGGGGCAATCTTTTGGTGTAACATTTTCCCAATTCTTTCCGCCATCTTTACTAACATTTACTAAACCATCATCACTTCCTGTCCACAACAAATCTTTTTCCAATGCCGATTCTGTTGCAGCAAAAATGGTACAATAATATTCTACCGAAGTATTGTCTTTTGTAATCGGTCCGCCGCTTGATGCCTGTTTTGTTTTATCGTTTGTTGTTAAATCTGGACTAATCATTTCCCAAGTTTGCCCTTCATTTTCTGTTACGAATAAATGATTGCCGCAAGCATACAAACGTTTAGGATTATGCGGCGAAATAAAGATGGGAAAGTTCCATTGAAAACGAAATTTTTGCACATCAGCGCCTGCTCCCATTGGATTATCGGGCCAAACATTGATGGCTCTGTTCTCTCCTGTTTTATGATCGAGACGCGATAAAAATCCACCATAATTTCCGCCATAAACAATATCAGGATTTAATGGATTGGCAACAACATAGCCACTTTCGGCACCGGCAGTTGGTTGCCAATCGTCTTGCGTAATAGCCATTCCGTAAGTGCGGCTTTTAATTCTAACTGTTGAATTATCCTGTTGTGCGCCAAGTATTCTATAAGGAAAAGAATTATCTGTTGTTACACGATAAAATTGTGCAGTTGGCTGATTATAATAATTACTAAAGTTTGCAGCTGCATCAAAACTTACTTGCGCACCGCCATCATCTGCAACAATCATTCTGTTTCCATCTTCAGGATCGATCCATACATCATGATGATCGCCATGCGGTGTTGTATTTACTGATTGAAAAGTTTTGCCGCCATCTTTGCTGCGCATAAAATTTACATTCGGACAATAAACAAGATTTTCATTTTTAGGATCTACATAAACTCGTGAATAATACCATGCACGCTGACGAATATTATTATCGCTTGATTGCAATTCCCATGTTTCTCCTGCATCATTACTTACAAACAAACCACCATTTGCATTTTCAATCATGGCATATACTTTATCGGTATTACTTGCAGCAACTGTAACCGTAACAATTCCCCAAACACCTTTGGGCAAACCTTTCTTTGCAGAAATGTTAGTCCATGTTTCTCCGCCATCAACGCTTTTCCACAAACCACTTCCATCGCCTCCGCTTTCCATGCTGTAAGGTGTTCTAATAACATGCCAGGTACCTGCGTACAAAACAGATGGGTTATTTGGTTCCATCATTATATCCGAACAACCCGTTTGTTCATTCACATACAAAATCTTGTTCCATGTTTTACCACCATCAATTGTTTTATAAATACCACGCTCTTCATTAGGGCCAAATAAATGTCCCATCGCAGCTACCCAAACTATATTTGAATTGTTTGGATGAACAATAATTTTTACAATATGCCTTGTATTTTTTAGTCCAATATTTTTCCAGCTTCTGCCGCCATCACCGCTGCGCCACATACCGCCCAAACCCTCGCTCACATTGCCTCTCATGGTTTCTTCGCCTTCGCCAACATATAAAACAGATTCATCGTTTGGTGCTACTGCAACAGCGCCAATGCTGCCGCCAAAATATTTATCCGAAATATTTTTCCAGTTATTGCCGCCATCAGTTGTTTTCCAAACACCGCCACCCGTTGCGCCAAAATAAAATATGTTTTTATTTTTATAACTGCCGGCAACCGCACTGCTGCGCCCTCCTCTAAACGGGCCAACTTCACGATAATTTATTTTTGAAAAAAGTATTGAATCGAAATTTATTTCTTTTGTTTGCTGAATCGATTTTGCATTTTTTTTCTGTGCAAACGAAAGCGTTACAAATAACATCAATGGCAATAAAATAATTTTATGTTTCATCTGTATATTTTTTATTGTTTTTATTTGTCGGATGGAATTCGCCACAAAAAAATATTCATTACCGGTTGGTATTAAAATGAATGTTTTTTTATGGCTCATTTCATGATTTGATTGATTAAAAATTTTGATGATTATTTTTTGATAAGATTATTTGATTCGAACTCCAACCATTTTTTTTCTATCGAAGAAAAATCATTATTTAATTTTTTCACAGCATTCATCATTTGTTCGGTTGGCGGCAAATCGGCTTCCTGCAAATCGTGAATTAATTTATCGTAACCCGAAATCAATGAACCAAAATTTGAATCTTTATTTGATGCACTTCTTCTTCTCGAAACAGTTCCCGCAAATGCTGCCAATTGCTGATCGGTATCTTTTGCATCAGTATTTTTTTTGCGATACACATTTATTTTATCAAGATAAGCCGCAGCTTTAATTCTGTTTTTATAACAGGTAAAAGAATAATCGTGTTGATCCTGTAAATCTTTTACAGAAGTTTTTACACGGGGATCTTTTTTTACTGTGAATGATTGCGAATATGATTTTCCGTTAACAGTTAAAACAGCAAAATAATTTCCGGGCATTACCCATGGCGATGTAAAATCGGGTGCCGTATTTCCAAATACTGCGGCTATTGGATATGATGGCGAAGTTTTTATAGGCGTATAATGCATATCCCATAAAAACCTGTGTGAGCCTGCATTTGCAGATAATATTTGTTGCGGGCGAATCCAATACAATGGAATATTTACCGGAGGAATTTCGTAAGGCTGATCATCACTTCTGAAAGTTTGTACAACATTATTTTTTTCATCTTTTATTTCAAGCGTAATTATATCTTTTGCATTTTCTTTTAAATAATAATCGATGATGGCACCGTCAGGCGGATTCTCTCCACCGGGTTCTTCCTGCGGCAAAGGTGTATCGGGATTTGTATTCCATCTGATACGAATTGCATTTTGCGGCTTAAATAAAATGGCATCGCTTTTTGCAATTGTTTTTGTTAGTTGACGCAATGATGTGATGTTATCTAAAATCCAAAACGAACGGCCATGTGTTCCAACAACCAAATCATCATCCTTAATTACCAGATCACGGATTGAAGTGCATGGCATATTTAACTGCAATGTTTGCCAATGTTCTCCATCATCAAAAGAAACATACACCGCTCTTTCCGATCCTGCAAATAATAAACCTTTTGTTTGCGGATCTTCTTTTACAGAATTAATAGGATCATCGGGCAATCCATTCACAATTTCTTTCCACGATATACCGCCATCTTTTGTTTTATAAATATGCGGATGCATATCATTGCAACGAATCCTGTTTACTGCGGCATAAGCAACATTTGCATCGAAATGACTTGCTTCCATGATAGAAATTTTACTCCATGATGCTATTGAATTGGGCGTAACATTCTTCCAGTTTTTTCCGCCGTCTTTTGTTACCTGAATATAACCATCATCTGTTCCGCACCAAATCGTATTAATATCTTTTGGTGATGGCGCAACGGTATAAATCACGCCACGACGCGGCATTTTTTTCATTTCATCAGTTGTGTAAATACCAACGCTGGCGGGTATTTCATAAGATTCTCTTGTAAGATCGGGACTAATGATTTGCCATGAATGTCCGCCATTATTTGTCTTAAATAAAACATTACCGGCAAAGAATAATGTTTTAGGATCGATGGGAGAAAATAAAACCGGCGCTGTTCTCACAAAACGATATTTGCCACTGCCAATTGCTTCCGGTGCAATGTTTTGAACCTGCCCTGTTCGTTTATCATACTTTGTAATTTTTCCACCATAAATAATATTTGGATCCAACGGGTCTGCAGCAACATAACCATATTCTTCAACAGCAACTGGATGCCATTCGCGAAAAGTAATTTGCCCGTCGTTGCCACGCGATGCGATACCAACCGAGCCGCTTTCCTGTTGCGCACCATACACATTATACGGAAAAGCATTATCGGTACTTACATGATAAAATTGTGCAGTAGGTTGATTATACCATGACGAAAAAGTTTCGCCGCCATTCACAGTAATAATTGCACCCTGATCGGCAGCAATTAAAATAATATTTGAATTATCAGGATTGATCCAGATGCGATGATAATCATCACCACCGGGTGCGCCACGAAAATCTTTCCATGTATTACCACCATCTTTCGATTTCCAAACAACAACATTGGCGGTGTAAACAATGTCTTCATTTTTCGGATCAACTTTTACTTCTGCAAAATCACTTCCTCTTCCCCAATATCTTCCATCGTTGCTCATGCTTTTCCAATTTTCGCCACCATCATCGCTTCGGTACATTCCGCCATAATTTCCTGCATCAACAGTTGCATATAATCTGTTAGGATTACTTGGTGCAATGCAAAAACCAATTCGCCCCAAACCTTGTGCAACAGTTGGCAAACCATTAATTAATTTTTTCCATGTGTTGCCGCCGTCAACAGATTTATATAAACCACTTTCGGGGCCATCCCATGCACCATTTTCCCAGGGACCCTGGCGACCGGCCCACATATCGGCATAAATAATATTCGGGTTTTTAGGATCGATGGAAACCTGCACGGCGCCTGTATTTTCATCTTTATATAAAACTTTGTCCCATGTTTTTCCGCCATTGGTTGTACGATAAATTCCGCGTGTTGTATTGGGGCCGTAAGGATGGCCCAGCACTGCAACAAAAACTTTATTTTCATCAGTAGGATCAATTGCAATTCCACCAATTTGTTGCCCATCATCCAATCCTAAATGAGTCCATGTTTTTCCTGCATCGGTAGATTTATACATTCCGTTGCCCACAGATAAATCGGGCCGCTGAATTCCTTCACCTGTTCCAACATAAATAATATTTGGATTAGATGGTGCCACTGCAACATCGCCAATTGAGCCGGTAGGTTGATCGTCAAAAACAGGGAACCATGTTCTGCCGTAATCGGTAGTTTTCCAAACGCCTCCATTGTTTACACCGATATAAAAAACATTGGGTTGTTGCGCAACGCCAACAGCGCCAACGGTTCTTCCGCCGCGATGCGGGCCAATCATCCGCCATTTAATGGCATTAAAATATCCGGGATCGATCTGGGCAAAAACTATTGTTTGAAAAAAAGAAAAAGCAATTAAAAAATTCAGTGGTAAATTTTTTCTCATGGTGTTTTATTATTCAACAATATATGGATAATTTAAAAAAATGAAAAGCATTTTATTTAGATGACAATTCTATGATTATTTATTTTTTGTGATGGATATATGATACTTATAACGCATGCCAAAAGCAACGATTAAAACAATGCCGCAAATTTCTGATAACAGTTTTTCGGCATCGATCCAGTCGGTTGGCCGGTCTTTTAATTCAGGATCCATCAACAATCCATGAATAATAAAAAGAATGCAGGTGGCATAAGAAATGAGATGAATATTTTTCCAAAGCCTGAAACTCATTTTTCTTTTAATTATTTTTTGAGTGGTGATGATCACAATAATTAAAGCCAGCAAAGAAATTGTTCCTAATAAAACAATATTTGATTGATGCGGTGCATGCAAAGGCCAGATAATATCGATAAAATTAAATTTTGATGCGGCATCCAGCGGAATTAAAATGGTTTGCCAACTGTTGCACAAGGTTTGGGGCGAATTGGTTTTTGCATTGCACCAAGTAATCCTAACAGATTATATGCAACTGTTGATGCAGGAAATT
>DATAMD010000144.1:0-3225 GCA_036260755.1 Chitinophagaceae bacterium
GGAGTAATGCGATAATGGAGGGTTCATGCTTTTTACAGAGAAGGCGGCAACAAAAATTAGTATGCCGAGAATGATGAGTGTCATAAAATATATTTTAAATGTAAAGTTAGATGAAGTAAAAATGATTTAAAGAAATATTAATGTGCTGAATGATTATGAACTGTGGTCAACAACAATCTTCCACTCGCCGTTAATTTTTTTAAACAGTAAAGTATAAACACCGCCGGCATCGCCAACAGATCGTTTTAAAAACCATTTGCCAATAACAAAATAATAATTGGTAGATAATTTTTTTATGCTGATGATGGTGGAAGTAAACGTGCCCATGTGTGCCGTGTCGGGATAACTTTTTTTATAATTGGCCAAAGTTTTATTGTAGCCATAAGTGGGGCCGTTTTTACCAATGAACATTAAACTATCGTTTTGCCAGTAACCAATCATAAACGAATCCAAGTTACCTTTGTTCCATGCAGCATTTTGGTTTTCTAAAATTTTTCGAATGACATTTTCGTTTTTATCCTGCGAAAAAATAGCAGTATTAATTGCAAGAATGAAAAAGAGAAAAAGAAAATATTTCATGGCGAATGATTTAATGTTTGAAGCTAAGTAAAAAAAGTTATGAATGATGAGTTAAGAATTATGAGTTAAACGGCAATCAATCTGTCATCCGTCATCTGTTTTCTGTCATCTTTTTTGCACGTATTATTTCTCTTTTATGCGGCGGCCCTGAAATTTTTTCTACACTAAAACCCGCTTCCAGCATGGCTCTTCGAACTGTTCCTTTGCTTGAATAAGTAACTAAAACTCCATTCAATTCCATCATCAAAAATAATTTTTCGAAAATTTCTTTTGTCCATAATTCGGGTTGAGTGTTTGGATCGAAAGCATCGAAATACACCAGATTAAATTTTTTGTTGGTTGAATAGTTTAGGAGCGATTGATTTGTTTTATGAATGATGAAGTGATTATTCAACACAATATCTTTTTCCCAATCACATCGATGCAGTTGCATAAAATTTTCATCAACATAATTTAATTCAATTGTTTCTTCTGGTGTTAGCGGAAACAGTTCAACTGTTGTATAATTTATTTTTTGTTGATGAAGGATGGCAGCCTGCAAACTAAGCAATGCATTTAATCCTGTGCCGAAACCCATTTCAAAAATGTTGATGGAAAAATGTTGATGCAGCAATGGTTTTAAACCTGCTTCAATAAAAACATGATTGCTTTCCTGCACAGCACCGTGAATGCTGTGATAGGCAACATTCATTTCAGGAATAAAAATACTGCTGCTGCCATCGCCGGTTTGTATCACTTGTTTTTGCATCAGCTCTAAATTAATTAACTTGGACGTATGAGTTACATTAAACATTTGCAAAAAGATAAAAAACTGGCAACAATTATTGGTAACGAATTGCACGAACTGAGATTGCATCAAAACATTCCGTTGCGGTTAATGGCAAGCATCATGAGCCAGCAATTAAATACAAAAGTTGCCAAAGTTATTTTTTATCGCTTCCTTCAATTATACAAAGGCAAAGAACCAAAACCGCAGCAGGTATTGGATTCTTCGTTCGAAGAATTACGGGCTATCGGATTATCGAATGCAAAAGTTGGATATGTAAAAAATGTAGCTGAGTTCTGCATTATTAATAAAATAAACGACAAGAAATTATTGAAAATGCAGAATGAAGAAATTATTGAATTGCTTACACAAATAAAAGGTGTGGGCAGGTGGACAGTAGAAATGTTGTTAATGTTTAGTCTGGGCAGAGAAGATGTTTTTGCAGTAGATGATCTGGGAATCCAACAAGCCATGATTAAAATTTATAAATTAAATGAAACCGATAAAAAAATATTGAAAGAACAAATGTTAAAGATTTCATCGAAATGGATTCCCTTCAGAACCTATGCCTGCCTGTATTTGTGGGGATGGAAAGATAATGCGCCGGGTAATTAAAAATTGCAGAAAAAAAATTAAAAGGGATACAGCAAAATTGATTATTTTACTGTAAAGTTGAACTGTAATTAATTTATGTAATGTTTACGACTACATTCATTACGTGTAATTCTTTACATTTAAAATGTAAAATCCATTCTACTTTTAAAATAATAATTAACCCCTGCGAGTCTAATAATAATAAAATCTGATAATTTTAGGAAAGATTAGCAATACCGGTTATCGAAAACTTCAATGTATAAAAAAGCATTAATTAGGATTGAACGTTTCATTGAAACAGAAAAGAATATATTCTTTCTGATAGCGGCATCTATTTTTATTGGCGAAACCTTAATTATGTTGTTATTAAGGTATTTGCCAACTTTTTCGGACTGGACCGAAGCGCTTATAGATTCATCACTTCTTTCCATTTTAATTTTTCCAATCATATACATTTTCTTATACCTGCCATTGAAAAAAAGTATGGCCGAGCATAAACTGAAAGAAGCAAATTACAGTTATGTGATTGAAAACATTGGCGAAGGCGTTGGTATAGCAGATACAAACGAAAGATTTGTTTTTGCAAATGATGCAACCGAAAAAATATTCGGAGTTGGTAAAGGTGAATTGAACGGTGTACGCCTCGATAAATTTTTTACCAAAGAAAGCTTTGCTTTTATTTTAACTCAAACAAAAGAAAGATTAGCAGGCAGAACAACCGAATATGAAAGCGAAATAGTTTTAAAAGACGGAACTAAAAAAAATATTTTAATTACTGCTGCACCGCAGTTCGAGAATGATGTGGTGATAGGAACGTTTGCAATATTCCGCGATATCACTGAAATAAAAAAAGCGCAGGAAACTATCAGGTACGAACGTAATCTTTTGCGAACATTAATTGATAGCTTACCCGATGCTATATATGTAAAAGATAGTAAATGCCGTAAGGTTATTTCTAATCAGGTTGATGTTAATAATATGGGATTTCAATTTGAAGAGGACGTGTTGGGTAAAGACGATTATGATGTGTTTCCAAAAGAGATAGCTGATGCTTTTTTTGCAGACGACCAATCGGTTTTACAAACCGGACAACCGGTATTGAACAGAGAAGAGTCGTTTTTTGATAACAAAAATCAAAGGCAATGGCTGTTAACATCTAAAATTCCAATGAGGGATGAAGATCAAAAAGTTATTGGTTTGCTTGGCATTGGACTGAATATTACTGACCGTAAAAGTGAAGAAACCAGACTTAAATTATTAGAATCAGTTATTACCAATGCAACCGA
>DATAMD010000161.1:0-4082 GCA_036260755.1 Chitinophagaceae bacterium
GGTAAAAGTGCGGCGGCATTTTCGGGCCAGTCGATTAAACACAGATTTTTACTTAACAATGCGTCTTCAATGCCAGCCTGTATTGCTTCCTCTTCGTTTTTTAAACGATACCAATCCATGTGAAAAATTGTTCCTGCAACAGCACTTTTATATTCGTTGATGATGGCAAATGTTGGGCTGCTGATGGCATCTTTTACTTCAAGCAATTCGCACAATGCATGAATAAAAGTTGTTTTGCCCGCACCCATCGGCGCATTAAAAGCCCATATTTTTTTTTGCCTGCCTTCTTTCCATAAAAGTTTAGCAACCTGATTGATTTGACCGATAGCGAAAATTGCATCCATGCGGCAAAGATATTTCTTGGTTCGATAGTTGAGAATTTTATTAGTGTGATACCTTTGTGATGGTCGTCACTTTTTTGTAGAAAATGATGATTGATATTTGCAAAATTCAATGCTGAGCAATGTTTTGAACGTTGAAGAGTGCGACGCAACGATGCTACATTGAAAAACTATAGCCGGTAACAAAAAAATAATTTAAACGATGGAGAAAGTTAATTTAAAAGTAGAAGGAATGAGTTGCACCAATTGTGCACTTACCATTGATAAATATTTAAAGAGTGAAGGGTTGCAAAATGTGAAGGTAAATTTTATTGGTGGTGATGTGAGTTTTGAAATGAACGGCGATATCACGCAACAAAAAATTGAAAAGGGAATTATTGGTTTGGGATATCGTGTGAAGCATGAAAATAATGAGTATGACGATCATGGTCATCATGGCGGTATATTGCCTTTTAAAAGTCATCTGCAACGCTTTTGGTTTTGCATTGTTTTTACGGCGCCGTTGATGCTGCACATGATTCCGGGAATTCATATCCATGCGTTGATGAACCCTTATCTTCAGTTGGCATTAACTATTCCGGTTTATATTGTCGGGATGGACTTTTTTGGAAGAAGCGCCCTTAAAAGTTTATTATCGGGCGTTCCTAATATGAATGTGTTGATTGCGCTGGGATCCAGTGCTGCATTCGGTTACAGCTTATACGGATTAATTGTTGGCCATGCAAACGATTATTTATTTTTTGAAACAGCATGTACCACCATCACTTTGGTTTATTTGGGAAATTGGATGGAAGATGCATCGATAGAAAAAACACAGGCTGCATTAAAAAGTTTAGCCAAGAGCCAGAAAGTGATGGCCAACATGATTGCATTTGATGAACATCATCACGAACAAATTTTTCAGGTAGAAAGTACAGAGTTGCGTGTTGGCGATTTGGTTTTAATCCGCAACGGAGAGCATGTGCCGATGGATTCTAAAATTTTATGGGGCGAAGCAAATGTAAATGAAGCCATCATTACCGGAGAAAGTGTTCCGATAGAAAAGAAAATAAAAGATCAATTAATTGGCGGCAGTATTTTAGAAAGCGGAACTGTAAAAGCACAGGTAACGGCTGTTGGCGAAGACACAGTTCTCTCGAACATTTTAAAATTGGTGAAAGAAGCACAAACCGAAAAACCGCCGGTACAACAAATGGCCGATAAAATAAGCGCCATCTTTGTTCCAACAGTTGTAAGCCTGGCGCTATTAACCTTAGCAGTAAATTATTTTTTTGTTGATAAAAGTTTTGGCGACAGTTTATTAAGAAGTATTGCAGTGCTGGTAATTTCTTGCCCCTGTGCAATGGGCTTAGCCACGCCGGCCGCTGTGGCAGTGGGTTTGGGGCGTGCAGCAAAAAATGGTATCCTGTTTAAAAATGCAAGAAGCTTAGAAATTTTTAAAGACATCAAACAAGTTGTGTTTGATAAAACCGGAACACTAACAACCGGAAAATTTCAGATTTCAAATTTCAAATCAGAAATTGAAGAAGAAGAATTTAAACGCATTGCGTATTCGCTCGAAAAATATTCCAATCATCCAATTGCAAAAGCAATTGCAGGCGAATGGAAAATAAAAAATGAATTACATTGGGCATCTGTTGAAGAAATAAAAGGTGTAGGTATCAAATCAAAAGATAAAGAAGGTAATAATTTTTTTGCAGGCTCTTATTTAATTGTGTCTTCGTTTACACAAGAACAAGATTATACGCACAATATTTATATACTTCGAAATGATAAGCTAATTGGATGGATTGATGTTGAAGATGAGATAAGGCCCGAATCAAAACAAGTGATCGCTTTGTTGAAATCAAAAAATATTAAAACGATTTTATTAAGCGGCGACAGAAAAGAAAAATCACAAAAAGTTGGTAACGATCTGGGTATTGATGAAGTGATTGCAGAACAAACACCCGAACAAAAATTAGAAAAAATTGCTGCCTGTACAGCCATTGCACCAACAGCAATGATTGGTGACGGAATTAATGATGCGCCTGCATTAGCCAAAGCAACTGTTGGTATTTCTTTAAGCGATGCATCGCAGGTTGCCATGCAAAGTGCACAGGTTGTTTTAATGAATCACGGATTAAAACATTTGCCGTTGGCGTTGGGTTTGGGCAAACATACTTACCTCACCATCAAAGGAAATTTATTCTGGGCATTTGCTTATAATATTGTTGCCATACCTGTTGCTGCCATGGGATTTTTAAGCCCAACATTTGGTGCATTGGTTATGGGATTAAGCGATGTGGTGCTTGCCATAAATTCTTTGTGGCTGAATTTTAAGAAAGTGGTTTGATTTAATTGCCCGGCTGCTTAAAATAATTTTATCCTCAGCAAAAATGTATTTGGTAAAATAAATTTATATTTTTTAATTAAATTATATTTACAGAAATATAATTTCTGATGGCAAAGAAAGAATTGCAGCTTTTAGTAGCCGAACAAAAAATACTCAACAAAATTTATGTTGTACGGGGCCAAAAAATAATGCTCGATAAAGATTTGGCTGCGATGTATAAAGTAGAAACCAGAAGGCTTAACGAGCAGGTGAAAAGAAATATAAACAGGTTCCCCAAAGATTTTATGTTTACCCTTACTGCGAAAGAGTTTCAAAACTTGATGTCGCAAAATGCGACATCAAGTTGGGGAGGCCGAAGAAAGCTGCCGATTGTATTTACCGAACAAGGCGTTGCCATGTTATCGAGTATTTTAAACAGCGATGTTGCAATAGAAGTAAACATCAGAATCATCAGGGTATTTACCCGGCTAAGAGAATATACTTTAACCCACAAAGAAATTTTGTTGCAATTATCGAAACTTGAAAAAGAAGTAAAAGGAAACCGTAACGATATCGAAAATATTTTTATGGTATTAAAAGAATTAATCGAAAAAGGAAATAAACCAGTTAGCCCAAGAAATAAAATCGGGTTTAAGCATTACGATTAAAACTTTAAAAACTTTCTGTTACTGAAGTTTCTAATTAATATTGAATGATGAAACGCTCACCTCAGCAAATACTTCAACAATTTTGGGGTCACACATCTTTTCGTGGCGAACAGGAAAAAATAATTCAGTCTGTTCTTGATGGAAAAGATACGCTGGCATTATTACCAACCGGCGGCGGTAAATCAATTTGTTTTCAGGTACCGGCGTTGATGAAAGACGGGCTGTGTTTGGTAATTTCTCCTTTGATTGCTTTAATGAAAGATCAGGTAGAAAACCTTCAAAAGCAAGGCATAGCGGCTGTTTCATTACACAGCGGATTAACATTTTACGAGGTAAATAAAAATTTACAAAATGCTGTTCGAGGCGATTATAAATTTTTATACGTATCGCCCGAACGGTTAGAAACAAATCTTTTTAAAGAGTTTTTGCATTCATTAAATATCAGTTTAATTGCTGTTGATGAAGCGCATTGTGTTTCGCAATGGGGCTACGATTTTCGTCCGCCGTATTTGCGGATCATTAATTTGCGTGAAGAACTTCCAACCATCCCAATCATCGCTTTAACTGCTTCTGCAACACCGCTCGTTCAAAAAGATATTGTTGAAAAATTAAAATTTAAGCAACCGAATATTTTTATCGAACCATTCGAAAGAAATAATTTATCGTATTCGGTTTTTAAAGTAGAGAGCAAGATCAATAAATTAATTGAGATCGTTAATAATGTAAAAGGCAGCAGTATTATTTATTGCAGAAACAGAA
>DATAMD010000163.1:0-1580 GCA_036260755.1 Chitinophagaceae bacterium
CGTAAAAGTAAAAAGTAATGGCAGCCAGAAACAAACTTCTTCGGCAAAACGTGCCGATCTGTTTATCATCAGTTGTTCGCTCGACGAAAACCGCGTTACACCAAGCGGAAAGAAAACCATATATGTTAGTGTTTCAAATCCGGACGGAACTCCATCTGGCACCGAAGGCACATTTAAATCAAGAGATGGTAACGATGTTGCATATTCAAATAAAGTAGAAGTAGATTATACAACAGGCAAAATATTACCCGTATCATTTAGCTGGAAACCCGAAAACAAATTTCAGGCGGGCGAATATAAAATCCTGATTTATCACAACGGATTTAAAATTGGCGAAGGCAAAAAAGATTTAAAAAAAGGTGGATTCTTAGGATTATAACTTATTCATATATTCAGATAAAACCGCGGGGCAGTTATTCGTTAACTGCCTCTTTTTTTATGTTACGGGCAACATAACTTTCATCGGCTTTACCGGCGTCGCACCCTTCAACGTTTGGTACTTTATTCAACATCGTTACACAAATAATCTTATTTTAGAACCATGATTCAACAATGGTTTAATTGGCGAACATCTCTGGCATTCATAGCCATCTGCATTGTAAGCGGCACAATTTTTTATTCGCAATATCTTGCAAAAAAAATTGCAAAAGGCGAACGCCGTAATGTTGAAGCATGGGTTGAAGCGCAAAAAACAATCTTACTCGCATCCGACAGCAGCAATTTAAATCTTGCCGTAAAAATTTCGAGCGATAATAATTCCATACCCATCATCGAAACAAACGAAAAAGACAGCATCACCGGTAATTATGTAAACCTCGACAGCAGTAAAGTAAAAACCGATAAAAATTATCTCTCATATAAATTAAAAGAATTTAAACAACACAGGTCGCCGATTATTTTAATTATTAAACATTCGCCGTACACGGCTAACAAATATTACTACGGCGAAAGTGTTTTATTAAAGGAAGTAAAATACTATCCTATTGTTCAATTAATTATTGTTGCATTATTTATTGTTGTTGTAATTATTGCGCAACGCATCAATTACCAAAGCCTGCAAAATCAAGTGTGGGCGGGCATGGCAAAAGAAACAGCACACCAGTTAGGAACACCGGTAACCAGTTTGCAGGGATGGGTTGAAATGCTGAAAGAAATAAACGGCAACGAAAAAATCACACCCGAAATCGAGAAAGATGTAAACCGCTTATTATTGATATCCGACCGTTTTGGAAAAATCGGCAGCACACCTCATCTCGAAGAAAAAAATATAATCATTCAGGTGCAGCACATGATCGATTATATAAAAAGAAGAGCGGGGCATCATGTTGAATTTGCTTTACATACCAATTCGGAAAATGTAATTGCAAAAATTTCGCCGCCGTTATTTGATTGGGTAATTGAAAATTTATTAAAGAATGCATTGGATGCAATGGAAGGAAAAGGAAACATCATCATCAACATCGAAAAAAATAAATCGCAAATTTTTATTGATGTAACGGATAACGGAAAAGGGATAAGTAAAAAAAATGTGAGTAAAGTTTTTAAACCGGGTTTCACTACACAGAAACGCGGTTGGGGAT
>DATAMD010000168.1:0-5166 GCA_036260755.1 Chitinophagaceae bacterium
CCCAGTTAACAAACATTAAAATGTTCACTAAAAAAAATTTCCACCATTCTGTGGCTGAAAAGTTTTGTATGATATTCTTCCAGGTATTTGGAAAATTTTTTTGTTCTTCTATCTGATGATAAATAGAAATTGCCAGCCATATAAATAAAACCGGGCCAACTATATAATTCAAAAATATTTTGAAACGTTTATTCAATTATTTTTTTTAACAGCACAAAGAACGGTTGAAATAACAAGATAAAAAACATGTGCAAAGAATAAACTATTTTCACAAAAGATTGAAACAACAGCAAATTATATTAGGCATCGATCCGGGTACACAGCTGATGGGTTATGCATTATTAAAAGTTAATGGAAATAATGTGCAGGTTTTATTGATGGATGTTTTAAAACTCAGTTCTCATAAAGATATTTATCTGCGATTAGAAAAAATTCATACCAAAGTATGCGAATTAATTAAACTTTATCGCCCGTCAACATTTGCTATTGAAGCGCCATTTTTCGGAAAGAATATTCAGAGCATGCTTAAGTTGGGAAGGGCACAGGGCGTGGCCATTGCAGCAGCCATGCAGGCCGGATTAAGTGTTACAGAATATTCGCCCAAAAAAGTAAAACAATCCATTACCGGAAACGGCAATGCCGATAAAGAGCAGGTGTGGCGCATGTTGCAGCGGATTTTAAGCATTGAAGAAAAACCGCAATACTTTGATGCAACCGATGCTTTGGCTGTTGCACTCTGCCATCATTATCAAAACTCATCGCCCTTGGCAAAAGCTGCAAAAGGATTTAAAGGCTGGGAAGATTTTATTGCAAAGAATGAAACAAGGGTGAAAAAGAAATAATCAATAACCAAGTAACAAGATTCAAGTTCGAGGCTGCTTGAACCTTGTGCCTTGATTCTTGTACCTTGTAACTTGCTTTTTATTTTAAATTCCCAATTATTTTTTCCTGCACTTCTTCTAATTTTTCGGGTGTGATTTTTATTTTTTTTGATAACAAATTCATATCACCCATTCCGTTCATCGGCAATAAATGAATATGTGTGTGCGGCACTTCAAATCCAATGGTGACAATATTTACACGGTTATAGCCGTAAGCTTTTTCTATGGCTTTTGCAATGGGTTGTGCAAAAGTTAAGATGCCGTCTAAATAAGCGGCGGGCAAATCAAATAATTTATCTACTTCAATTTTAGGTACTACCAACGTATGCCCGATGGCAGAAGGAAAAATATCGAGGAAGGCATAAAATTTTTCGTTCTCGGCAATTTTATACGATGGTATTTCGCCTGCGATGATCTTGGAGAAAATTGTCATAAAAAAAATTTGGTACTGCAAAATAATCATCCTTTTAATTCGTTAATAAAAAAACAATTACCATGGGAAGCAAATCTTTAAAGTTATTTCTCTATGGATTGGGAGTTATTTATTTCATCATTTTTTATTAACTCCCGATAGTTGGTTTTTAAATTACCGCTGCTTTCTATCAAATCAGGAAATGAAAAACCCAAAGAATAGTATAATGCTTTTTGTTTTCTAAAGAGTATTAGAAATTAAAAAAAGCTTTACAAATTATTGTAAAGCTTTTTGTTTTCGGTAATCAGTTTTTTTAAATAGAAATATCCTCTACCTTAAATTTTATTAATCCTGTTGGCGCCTGTATCTCTGCAATTTCGCCCACAGCCTTGCCCAGCAAACCTTTGCCTATTGGCGATGAAGCAGAAATTTTTCCTGCTTTCAAATCAGCTTCTTTCTCACCAACAATTTGGTAAGTCAATGTTTTTTTTGTTGCCTGATTAGTGATGGTAACTTTTGTTAACACCGCCACTTTGCTGATATCGATAGAACTTGGATCAACAATTTTTGCTGTAGAAATAACGCCTTCCAATTGTTTAATCCTTGCTTCCAATAAGCCTTGTGCTTCTTTGGCTGCATCGTATTCGGCATTTTCTTTTAAGTCGCCTTTTTCTCTTGCTTCGGCAATGGCTCTCGAAGCTGCCGGACGGTCAACACCTTTCATACGCTGCAACTCAGCACGCATTTTTTCGAACGTCTCTTTTGTTACATATTCACTCATAATCTTTGTTTTAAAGACATAAAAAAAATACAACGCCACATACCTGTGCAGCGTTGCAATTAGTACAAATATATAAATTATAAAATTGAAACAAAATTTTTGGGTACTGGCTTTTGTACCAAAATCAGGCTACCGTTGCGTTGCATCCTGCCGATTGTGTCGGCATCCCGGTTTCATCGGGACTTGTACGTTTTGTCCGCTTTTCAGCAAATTACATCCC
The DNA here is from genome assembly GCA_036260755.1 of Chitinophagaceae bacterium. Classification (GTDB taxonomy): domain Bacteria; phylum Bacteroidota; class Bacteroidia; order Chitinophagales; family Chitinophagaceae; genus CAIQDX01. The sequence goes on from DATAMD010000168.1 coordinate 2,295, forward strand.
CAATTTGCCCAATAACACTTTTGTCATTTTATAAAATGCTTCGTGGCTGTATCCTGCAATATGCGGCGTTACAATTACATTGGGCATTGCCAACAATTGGTTTAATTGTTTTTGTTCTGCTTCAGAATAAGAACTTAATTTTTCATTTTCCAAAACATCAATTCCTGCGGCTTTAATTTTTTTATTTTTTAAAGCATTAATTAACGCCGAGGTATCTGTTACTTTTCCACGGCAGGTGTTTAAAAAATACGGTTGCCTTTCCAACAAATTAAAGAATGCATCATTGGCATAATGAAATGTTTCATCGGTCAGCGGCACATGCAAACTAATTACATCGGCATACCTGAAAATTTGTTCGGGCTGTGCTTCTCTTATAAATCCTTTTGCAAAACCTTCTTTGTATTTATCGTGTGCCAAAACCGTAACATCAAACGACGATAATAATTTTGCAAACGCAGCACCGGTATTACCAAACCCAATGATACCAACGGTTTTACCTGTTAGCTCATCGGCTTTATTACTATCACGGTTCCATTTGCCTTCTTTAATTTCCTGCTGGCTACCCGAAATTTTATTCATCAAATTCAATAACAATCCCAACGCATGTTCGGCAACTGCATTTCTGTTTCCTTCAGGGCTATTAAAACATTTTATTCCTTTGCTTTCGGCATACGCCACATCAATACTATCCATGCCGCTGCCCAACCGGCCAATCCATTTTAATTGTGATGCACAATCAATCATTGTTTTATCAATATCAGCTCTTGTTGTGGCAACTAAACCTACGGCATCATTAATTATTTCTTTTAATTGCTCGTATTTTATGGATGGTTCATACAAAACTTCATACCCATTAGCCTGCAAGGTTTCTATTAAATACTCATGCGTTTTACCTGTAATAATTATTTTCTTCATCTCATTCTAAATGTTAATGCGGCAAAATCGCTGATGCTCAATTGCTCGGCACGTTTATTAAAAATTTCGTCTTTTATTATATCATCATCAAACAAACTTTTGGTGGCATTGCGCAAAGTTTTTCTTCGCTGATTAAAAGCCGCTTTCACCAACTGAACAAAAACTTTTTCACTCCGTACTTCGTATTTCGTATTTCTAACTTTTAATCTAATTACACCACTCATCACTTTTGGCGGCGGATTAAAACTTTGTGGCGGCACATCAAACAAATATTCAACATCATAAAAAGCCTGAATTAAAATACTGATAATTCCATAAACTTTACTGCCCGGTTTGGCTGCAACCCTTTGTGCCACTTCTTTCTGAAACATGCCAATCACCACCGGCACCTGCTCTTTCCAATCCAAAATCTTAAAAAGGATTTGTGATGAAATATTGTATGGAAAATTTCCAACAACCGTAAATTCATTTTCAAAAGGCGCATCAATATCCAAAATACTTTGGTGAATTATTTTGCCACCGATCGAAGGATAAGTTGCATTTAAATAATTAATTTTTTCGGCATCCAGTTCCACCGCTTTAAAATCAATTTCTTTTAACTGCAATAAATACTTGGTTAATGCACCACCGCCCGGGCCAACTTCCAGCAATTGTTTCAGCTCATTTTCCTGCAGGGCAGCAACAATTTTTTTGCAAATATTTTCATCTTTCAGAAAATGCTGACCCAATGATTTTTTTAGTGTGTACTGCATCGGCTCAAAAGTAACAAAATCAAAGGCTGCATCTCATGCTTTGTTCTTATTTTTGACGGATATAAAAATTTTACATGAGCAACGAATTGCAAAAACCTGTTATTGGATTTACCTGTGGCGACCTGAATGGCATCGGTATAGAATTAATTATTAAATCGCTCGGCGATCACCGTATCCTTGAAATGTGCATCCCCGTTGTGTTTGCAAGCAATAAGAGTATTAACTTTTATCGTAAAAGTTTACCCGAAATTAATTTTGCATACAACAGCACCAAAGAATTCAACAAACTCAGCCACAAACAGGTTAATGTTTTTAATTGCTGGGAAGAAGAAGTGATAATGAACCCCGGCATCTTAAACGAAATTGGCGGCAAGTATGCTTTGCTTTCTTTGCAATGCGCGGTAAAAGCTTTGAAAGAAAAAAATATCGATGCATTGGTTACAGCACCAATCCATAAAAAAAATATTCAAACTGCCGAATTTAATTATACCGGACATACACCTTATTTAAAAGCCGAGTTTGGTGTAAACGATGTGGTGATGTTAATGGTTGCCGATAATATGCGTGTGGGCTTAGTTACCGAACACGTTGCGGTTAGTGAAGTTGCAAAACACATCACCAAAGAAAATATTTTAAGCAAAATAAAAATCATCAACGGTTGTTTGCAAAAAGATTTCGGTATCGATAAGCCACGCATTGCCGTGCTGGGCTTAAATCCGCATGCAGGCGATGAAGGTTTGGTTGGCAACGAAGAAGAAACAATTATTAAACCTGCCATTAAAGAAGCAAAACAAAATTTAAATATTCTTGCATTCGGAACTTACAGTGCCGATGCATTTTTTGCAAGGCATCAATACGAAAAATTCGATGCGGTATTGGCCATGTACCACGATCAGGGATTAATTCCTTTTAAATCTTTGGCCGTTGGCGAAGGCGTAAATTATACGGCCGGTTTAAATGCTGTGCGTACCAGTCCCGATCATGGCGTTGCTTTCGATATTGCCGGCAAAGGAATTGCAGACCCCACTTCATTCTTAGCCGCAACTTACGAAGCCATCGATATTATTCGCAGAAGATTTGGTTATGAGTCTGCCCGTGCAAATCCATTGAAAAAAATGAGTGCCAGATTATTTGCAAATACGGTTGACGAAAAAATAACCGACGATAACGAAAGATAATTTTTTTTGTTACCGGCATTTGTATTT
>DATAMD010000174.1:0-3777 GCA_036260755.1 Chitinophagaceae bacterium
TGTAAAAATAAATTGCAGGAATTACAGCAATCTGTTTTTGTGATGAAGTTTATGGAAGGATTGGAATCGGATGAAATTTGTAAGGTTTTAAATATTACAGCGTCAAACTATTGGGTGTTGGTTCATCGTGCAAAATTGCAATTGCGCAGTTGTTTAGAAAAAAATTGGATTAATCCGGCATAACAGTGAAGAAATTATTCATGATATCGTGTAAAGATGCAACCTATCTTGTTTCTAAGAAAGAAGAAAAAAAATTAGCTTTTTTAGAAATGATACAATTAAAGATTCACTTATTAATTTGTGTGTTTTGCCGGTTGTTTGAGCTGCAAAGTAAATTAATCGGCAAAAACGCCGCCCATATTCACGAACACCATCACATTCATCTCCCCGAAGTTTCGAAAGGAAAAATCATTCAGGCTTTAAAAGAGAGCTCCAATTAATTTTTATTTCTGTTTCCTGATAATTTATAAAAAGAATTTTCCCTCATCACTTTTTATAAACATTGGATTGATCCTCTCCCCGTTTGTTAAACAAATATTAATGCACAGAAATTTTTTTCTTTTTTGTAAGGAAGAAAAATAAACCCCGTCAACAACTTCAAAATAATTAAAAACCTAAAAAAATTATCATGCAAAATCAAAAAACAAATTTCGCAAAGAAAGCTTTAGTAGCAGGTTCAATTGTTGCCGGTACATTCTTCAGTGCAGCAGCAATGGCTAACACATCGTCTGCATTTTCATTCCGCACATTGGGCAGCGGCAATGATGTTCGCAGCGAATTAAACGGCGCACGTTCTATGAATTTAGATCTTGCCTGCGCTGCTAAAAAAGATACTGCAGCAAGTAAAGCAAAAGATGCAAAATGCGGTGCTAAAAAAGATTCTACCATGAGCAAAACAAAAGACGGCAAATGCGGCGAAGGCAAATGCGGTGGTAAAAAGAAAGGCGCAAAAAAGCCATCGGGTAATTAATTTTTCTGAATTACACATTCAACAGGCTGCGTTATAAACACAGCCTGTTGTTTTCTTCACTTCTAATTTTTTTTATCATGAATCAATTTGCGGGCATCGGTTTCAGGAAAGATTTTGCAAACGAATTTTTAGAAAAAAAATTATTGCATCCTTCATTTATTGAAGTTGCCCCCGAAAACTGGATGGGCATTGGCGGTTACTGGAAAAAAATATTTAAACAGGTTGCCGAGCAATATCCTGTTACGCTGCATGGTTTATCGTTATCCATCGGCAGTGATGATGAACTGGATTGGAATTTTCTTCATCAATTAAAATCATTCATCAAAGAATATAATGTGCAGGTTTATTCCGAGCATTTAAGTTTTTCTAAATGCGATAATGCACATCTCTACGATTTATTGCCCGTTCCTTTTCGCAAGGAAGCAGTAAAACAAATTGTTCGCAAAACAAAACAGGTACAGGATTTTTTAGAAATGCCGTTGGTGCTGGAAGTGGTTTCGTATTACACACCTATTGCCGCAGAAATGGAAGAGCACGAATTTATTAATGCCATTGTTGATGAATCGGGTTGCCAATTATTACTCGATGTAAATAATGTTTATGTAAACGGATTCAATCATAAGTACAATGCTTACGAGTTTATTAATAAATTAAGATTAGACAAAGTAGCATACATCCACATGGCAGGCCACGAGCAGGTTTCGGAAGATTTAATTATAGATACACACGGTCAGCCCATCATCGATCCCGTGTACGATTTGTTCGATTATACCGTTCAGCAATTGCCGCATACCGTTCCGGTTTTATTGGAAAGAGATTTTAATATTCCCGAAATGGAAGAAATGCTTTTCGAATTAAACAAGTTAGAAAACATTTGCCAAAAACACTGGAAGCATGAAACAATCAACGCTTGATATTGCATTCGATCAGGAAAAAAAATTCGCCGGTTATTGCCGTACCGGGAATTTTGTTCGGTTAAAAAAAACAACGCCAAACCGTTTGCCTCATTATCGCAAATTAGTGTTTAATGTTATTGATGATACTTTGCAAACAGCCTATCCGCTTACATTTGGCTTGCTTACTAAACCCGAATGGAAAGAATTGGTAAACGATTTTTTTGGCACACACAATTGCCAATCGTATCAGGTTTGGAAAATGCCGTACGAGTTGTACCAATATGTTTTAAACAACCGTCTTTCCATCAAACAAAAATATCCGCAGCTATTAAATTTATTATTGTTTGAATGGATGGAGATCGAAGTGTTTATGATGGAAGATATTGAAACACCATCATTCAAAACAAGCGGCCAACTAATTACCGACGATTTAATTTTAAACCCCGAACATTTTTTATTGGCAACCGAATATCCGGTGCATTATAAAAAAGCAAAAGAAATTTCGGCGGCCGATAAAAGCATTTATTATATTTTAATTTTCCGTGAACCACAAACAGGTAAAGTTATTTTTATAGAACTCTCTGTTCTTTTTGCATGGCTTACCGGGCAAATTAAAACAACCCAAAAATCTGTTTATCAATTAAGCAAAGAAGCAAGCAAAGTTTTTAATATTCCGCAGCAGCAAATTTTAGAAAACAGCCAATCGTTTTTAAACGAATTATACCAACAACAATTTATTCTCGGATTCAAATAAAAAAGCCATGAAAATAATTTCACTCTACAACAAATACATTTCGTTAACCGAAAAATTACAAAACATCGCCTTGTTATTATTGCGTGCAATATTGGCTTATGGTTTTTACGGACCGGCCATGATGAAATTAAAAGATATTCACGCCATCGGCGATTGGTTTAAAGATTTAGGAATGCCGTTACCTTACGCAAACGCTTACATGGCAACGTTTACAGAGCTTTTAGGGTTTGTGCTAATTGCATTGGGATTAGGCACCAGAATTATTGCCATACCCATGATTGTTGTGATGCTGGTAGCCATCAAAACCGTGCATTGGGCAAATGGTTTCGAAGCAGGCAATAACGGTTTCGAAATTCCATTGTATTATTTACTAATGCTTGTTACATTAATTGCATTTGGTGCAGGCAGGTTCAGCATAGATCATCTTATCAAAATAAAAAGAGCAAATTAATTTTTTTGTTACCGGCTTTATTTTCATTATAAAAACAAATTACATCCATCTCTCTTCTCCTAAAGGAGAAGATGCCTGAAAGGCAGATGAGGTTTGCACACTTATACTGCATAACATTATTCAGCAATTAAAAAATCTCCGGTGCATAATCGGAGATTTTCTTTAACGAAAATTTTATTTTGTTGCAAATAGCAGCGGCATTACCTTTGCCGCGTTCTTAAACAGAACATTTATTCTAAACAAAAACAAAAAACATGGATTCGGGTCCGAGTAAATTCAGCTTAAAACATCCTTTCTAACCCCGATGCGGTTTTAGCCATCAGTTAGCAAGGAATACATTACTGATCAGCTAAAAATGCAACCATGAAAAATTTCATTTTAAATAATTCTTTCACTTCCGCACATCTTGCTGCTGCAACAAAGTTGTACCGTTTATTTTCTTCAGCTAAAATAAAACCTCCGATCGCTGCCAGTTAATTCGATGAATGATAATCTAAACTTAATCTGATAACCAGATGAGTTAAGATCGAAAAAATAATATTCACTCAAAAATTTTAGGGAGGATTGATGATGATTTCAAGTGTAAAAGAAAAATTAAAAGCACGCATCTCGTTTACTACTAACAATACCATTCTAAGTGTTGATGTTGCCGCAGCTGCCAAATTAAAAAATGTTAGTGCCGCAACGAAGCAAAATTTTTTCGAAA
>DATAMD010000177.1:0-3055 GCA_036260755.1 Chitinophagaceae bacterium
AATTTACTGTATTCCATATATTTTTTTAGAGGCTGCAAAGTAAAGGGAAATTATAGAATAACGAAGTTAATGAGTTGTATTAGTTCATAAAACTTTAATTAAAAACCTTACTACACTGATCTGATTCCGTTTAAATAATTAATTATAAAGTGTAAAAGTTTGTTTCTAATTTATGGGAATAAAATTATTGAGTAACAATAAAACCTGATAATATGACTTTTAAAAACGCGATTAACTGGTTTGAAATTCCGGTTACCGACATAGAAAGAGCTGTTAGATTTTACGAAAATATTTTTCAAACAAAATTAATTCCGATGGATTTGCCTAACGGATTACAAATGCGTTTGTTTCCGGCTGAGGAAAGAACAACGGGCGGTGCATTATGTTACCATCCCGGATTTTATAAACCATCGGCCGAAGGCGTATTGGTGTATTTAAACGGTAATCCCGATCTGCAAATTGTGTTGGACAGAATTGTACCAAGCGGCGGAAATATTATTATGACCAAAACGATGATCAGCGATGATATTGGTTATATGGCTTTATTTATGGACAGCGAAGGAAACAGAATTGCATTGCATTCGAGCCCGGTAAAAAAATAAACTCTAAAATAAAAAAGGCAACAATAAATTTGTTGCCTCTTTTAATAAATGTGCTTCAAAAATTTATTTGCTTGAATCGATTATAAAATCTGCCACATCTTTCTTAAATGCAGCAAGAGAAACAGGATTGATATACATCATGTGCCCTGCATCAAAATATTTCATGGTAATGTTTGATTGAATATTTTTCTCTAATCCCAAATGATCCATCGTATATTCTGTTCCGAAAAATGGAGTGGCCAGATCGTAATAACCATTCAACACCAATATTTTTAAATTGGGGTTTTTGCTCAGGGCATCGGCCATGTCAACACCCGTATTCGGTGTGTAAACACCACCGCCCCAAAATCCGGCTGTATGTTTCCAATCCCAATTAAATCCTTCGGCATCGTAAGCAGAGATATGATAATTATTTGTTTTATTTACTTTTAATTCATTATATAAATAATTAAAAAAAGTAGCTGTGTACGCCGGACTGATAGCAGAACTCTGCGGATCGTAATCTGAGAATTCGCTGGTTGGTTTTTGATTGATTCCTTTAAAACGCGAATCCAAACGACCAACAGTTAAATGCTCGTTGCGTAACAGTTCTTCAGTGAATTGAGGTTCGGCAACACGCAGATTTGATTTAAGAATATAGTTTTTACTTAATCCAATATATTCGGAAAGTTTTGTTGCTATCTTATCTTTTTCGGCATCATCTAATTTATCGCCTTTGGTTAAAGCCAATGTATATTCTACTTTTGCAAAATCTGTTACTTCTTTGATGAAGTTTAAAAAGTTTGCGGGCTTAGTAATTTTATTATGAAATAAAGCAGTAGCTGCATAAGTTGGCAAATACATGATGTAAGAAATATCATCACCCGGTGCAAATGTTAGCTGGCGCAGATCGAGTACAGACGAAACCAAAACAACACCATTAACAGTAATGCCTAATCTTTCCTGCAAAAAATCTACAACACCTGCCGAACGCATGGTGCCATAGCTTTCGCCCAATAAATATTTTGGAGAATTCCATCTGTCAAACTCAGTGATATATTGTTTTACAAAACCACTGATCGATTTTATATCCTGATCAACACCCCAAAAATCTTTATTCTTCGATTTGCCGATGGCATGACTTAATCCTGTTCCCACAGGATCGATCATTATAATATCTGTTACATCTAAAACCGAAGAAACATTATCTTCTAACTTATAAGGAGCAGGAGTTGTTGGTGTCAGATCGGTTATGGCAACACGGCGTGGCCCCAATGCACCCATGTGTAACCATAAAGATGATGAACCCGGACCGCCATTGTATGCAAACATTACCGACCTTTTTTGTAAATCTGTTTCCCCATCTTTTGTGTATGCAGTAAAACCAAAAGTTGCAATTGGCTCATCTTTTTCGTTCTTTAAAATTAATGTGCCGGCAGTGGCAGTATAGTTGATTACTTTACCATCAATCTTAATACTGTGTTTTGTTACAAACCTTTCTGCTTTAGTATTGGCAGAAGTATCGGGTGCGGCGGGTGCAGCAGTTTGTGCAAATACACCTGTTAGTGCTAACATAGAAATTGTAAAAATAAAAACTGTTTTTCTCATAACGTATTTATTAGGTTTTTTGAAAAGTACTAAACACGCTTTTACCTGTATCGTTTTTTTATATGAATGGTAAAATGAGTGTTAAGATTGTTGCAGTTCTACCAACAGGTTTTCAATTCTTTGTTTTAATGTTTCATAATCGGTAAAACCTCTTGCCAATAAATGAAATTTAGTTTCGGTGATTTGCATTAATACACACGGGAAACCTGTTACCTGCAATTGTTTGCATAACTGAAATTCGTAATGCGCCTTCTCTTTAAATTCTTCGGAGTTTAATTTGCTGTAAAATGCTTCGGGCTGAATATTGTATTTTTCTAAGAGATGCCGGTATGCTTCATCATCGCACAAATCCCTTCCTTCATAATTTAAAGCATATTGCAGATCACTTGCAAATTCTATTTGCCGATGTGGGTAATATTCTTTAAAAATACATAAGGCAATAGCCGGTTTTTCCGAATCCAAATACCAATCGCTTAATTCGGGATTAAAAATATGCCAGAGAAAATCTTTGCCAAACTCAATGCCGGTAAGCTCTTCAACAGTTTTATAAGCTTTTTGAATGTATGGTGCCATCAATCCAATATGCTCTTTTTTTTCGTTGATGATCATGCCACCCGATAAAACTTCTGTTTCAAATTTCGATTGATATTCGGCGGCAATTTTTTTAATTACCGGACTAAATCCATAACACCATCCGCAATAAGCATCGTAACAATAAAATAAAACTGGTTTCATGAAGCAAAGAAAAGCAGATTATTTTAACAACTCCTCATCAACAAAAATTTACAACAAATCTTATTTCTCTATTTTTGTGCACTTAAAACTTATTACTTAAAACCTAAAACTTTTTTATATGCACGGTTTTG
>DATAMD010000179.1:0-2875 GCA_036260755.1 Chitinophagaceae bacterium
TGAAACTTAGTCTAATAATTGTACTGCTTTTAGCGACATGCAGTTCAAATTTTGCTCAGGATTTTTCCGGCACATGGAGAGGAGAATTTTCATCTGATATGTCAAAAATACAAAGGCGATTTAATATTTATATAAATCTGGAGCAAGCAGGAAAAGCAATTTGGGGGGCATACTCTACGGGCAGAAGTCATAAAGTTGATTCTGCAGATTGTTTTTGCAGAGTAGATGCTCAAATGGATAAAAAAAGCTCAGTGTTTATTAAGTTGTATAAGGATAAAGTCATCAATAACATTATTACTTATCAATCGTGCGACTTTGTAAGTTATTTTGAACTGAGTTATGAACTTCGTAATGGTGAAGAATTTTTAACCGGAAAATGGTATGGAACTTATAACAATAGGATGAGATCGGATGGTGCAGGAGGAAGTGTTATTTTAAAGAAGATAAACCCCAAAACAATCATTGATGTAAATCAGTATTTTCCAAATCTTCAAAAACTAATTCAAAAATCAAATAAAGGAGATACTGCTTTTTTAATACAAAAAAATTAATTATTTTATACTACTTGTTTTCGTATAAAGAGATTTTTAGAAATTACAGGTTTCATTATTATTTCTACATAATTTTTTTGCAGCAAATTTTATTCTTGTCTTATCTTTCAAAACAATTTTTACAAACAACTCATTTATGCAAACAACAAAACGAACCGATTACATTAACTGGGATGAATATTTTATGGGTGTAGCTTTGCTTTCGGCAAAACGAAGCAAAGACCCCAACACACAGGTTGGCGCCTGCATTGTGAATACTAAAAATAAAATTGTAGGTGCCGGTTATAACGGGTTGCCCATTGGTTGCAGCGATGACGATTTTCCATGGGGCAAAAAAGGCGATATGCTGCAAACAAAATATCCGTATGTATGCCATGCCGAACTGAATGCCATTTTAAATAATATCGGTATGGATTTGCACGGATGCAGAATTTATACCGCACTGTTTCCCTGCAACGAATGTGCAAAAGCAATTATTCAGGCGGGCATTACCGAAGTTGTTTATTTATCGGATAAATATCATGCTACCGATAGTTTTATTGCTTCCAAAAAAATGCTGGATAAGGCCGGTGTTAGTTGCAGAAAAGTTGAGCCCACCATTCATAAGATCGAACTCTCGTTTGATGAAGCCGATGTGTAAAGAAATTATGCTGCAGCAAAAAAAAAGAGTAAAAAATTATTATACCAGATAAAAATTTTTATATTTATATCAATATAGAACACTCTTGCTAACCTCCATTACAAGTTCTTTTTTTTACCGTTAACGCACAAGCATTATTAACCAAAACTAATAACATGAAAAAATTACAATTTTCACTGGTCACTTTGGTAATTATGGTGTTTACACTTTCTGTTTTCACCGGCTGTCAGGAAAAGGATAAGAAAAAAGAAGAGGCTAAAAAAGAAGAAAAAACAAACGTTGGATTTATTGTTGCTGTTGATGCAGAAGGCATAGCACATGTATTTACTGATTCTACAAAATTACCGGCATCTTTTCACGACACATTGAGCAAGTATAATATTTGCCCGCTTGCTTCCATCAGTATTGATGGTAAAGCAATTGACAAAAATGCAGATTCGGCATTAACTGCAGAAATTAAAGATTGGGAAAACTCAAAGCATAAAAACGATTCGATAAAAACAGCAGAAAAACATAAATGCGATTCTATTTACAAAGCGGAATCAGACACCGTAAACAATAACTACAACAAAAGAATAAAAGATGAAAATGATAGGCATAATGCCAGAGTTGGCCAAATAGGTCTGATGCCTAACGGACCTGATAAAACAAAAGCAACAACAGATGAGAATAGTACATACAGCAAAAACAAAGCTCATATTGATGTGATAAAAGATGTTTCAAAGAAGGGTGTAATATTAAGAAAGAAAAATTGCGACGATGCTATTGCTAATTCAAATTTACTTATCAAGCCTAAGAAATTAACTGTTAATTGTGCGTTATCTAAATTATGCGCCGGTAAAAAATGCGAGTTGGCTAAAATGGAAAATTATAAAATTGATAATAAAGAAAAAGTAAAAATAACCTTCCATGTAGACGTTTCTGATGTATCGAAATTGGATAAGGGCGCAAGTTATTTTTGTACCTGCGGATTAAAATAATTACACAGTATTTTGTTTATTCCAATAAAATTCATCAAACATGTTAGTAAGGATACTAACATGTTTTTTATTTATCAGCTATGAAATACCCATAGCTGATCGATCTATATTTCAAACTTTTCACCACTGCGTGAACAAATTGATTTCATTTACAATTTTGAAATGATATTTTTGCCCTGCGTTTGGTTTCCGAATGTTCGGAATTAAAAGGGAATCCTGTTAAAATCAGGAGCTATCCCCGTAGCTGTAAATTGAAGCGTGAATCGGAAAACGTTAGTCGCAATACTTGCGATTAACCACTAACGACTCACGAAATGAACAAAAGCCACTGTTAGTAACGGGAAGGTGTTCATTTTACAATAAGCCAGAAGACCTGCCACATGCAACCATTTCATTCACGGCTTTCGGGCGAAAAGCATGGAATGTAAAATGCCTCTGCAGGGCAGTTTATATTTCTCCGTTTTTTTATTTTCCTGAAAGCTCATTGTTCACAAACAAAACATTTAAACAATGAGCAAAAAATTAACGCTCCTCTCAACATCAATGCTGGTAAGCATTCTGACATTTTCGCAACAAGACACATTGCATGGCAATGATCTCGATCCGGTTATTGTTACGGCCAATAAAACCGAACAAAAACAAAGTACCACCGGAAAAGTAATTTCGGTTATTTCGAAAGAACAGATAGAAAAAAGTGCAGGCAA
>DATAMD010000185.1:0-3474 GCA_036260755.1 Chitinophagaceae bacterium
AGAAGGTGCCAAAGTAAAACGTACCGGACAAATTGCATCAATTAAAGTTGGTGAAGGAATGGTTGGCCGTGTAATTAATACTTTAGGAGAACCTATTGATGGTAAAGGACCCATCACAGGCGAATTATATGAAATGCCACTGGAACGTAAAGCTCCGGGTGTAATTTATCGTGAACCTGTAAAAGAACCTTTGCAAACAGGTATCAAAGCAATTGATGCCATGATCCCTATCGGCCGCGGTCAACGCGAATTGGTTATTGGCGACCGTCAAACCGGCAAGACAGCTATTTGTGTTGATACTATCATCAATCAAAAAGAATTTTACGAAGCAGGGAAACCTGTTTATTGTATTTATGTGGCTATCGGACAAAAAGCATCAACCGTTGCTGGTGTGATGAAAGTGTTGAGTGATAATGGCGCAATGGCTTATACAACTATTGTTGCAGCTTCTGCATCAGATCCTGCACCACAACAATTCTATGCTCCGTTTGCCGGTGCTTCGATTGGCGAATTTATCCGCGATACCGGCCGCCCTGCATTAATTATTTTTGATGATTTAAGTAAACAAGCTGTTGCATACCGTGAAGTTTCGTTATTGTTGAGAAGGCCTCCGGGACGTGAAGCATATCCGGGTGATGTATTCTATTTGCATAGCCGTTTATTAGAAAGAGCTGCGAAAGTTATTTCTAATGATGATGTTGCAAAAAACATGAACGACTTACCTCCTTCCATTAAACATTTGGCTAAAGGTGGTGGTTCATTAACAGCATTACCAATCATTGAAACGCAGGCCGGCGACGTATCTGCTTACATTCCCACAAATGTTATTTCAATTACCGACGGACAAATTTTCTTAGAAGGTAATTTGTTTAATGCGGGTATTCGTCCTGCTATCAACGTTGGTATTTCTGTAAGCCGTGTGGGAGGTAATGCGCAAATCAAATCAATGAAAAAAGTTGCAGGTACATTAAAATTAGATCAGGCTTTATACCGCGAGTTAGAAGCGTTTTCTAAATTCGGCGGCGATCTGGATGCTGCAACTAAAAACGTAATCGATAAAGGTGCACGTAACGTAGAAGTTTTAAAACAGGCGCAATACACTCCGTTCTCGGTAGAAAAACAAGTTGCTATTATTTACTTAGGTACACAAGGTTTATTACGCGATGTGCCTGTTAATAAAGTAAAAGATTTCGAATCTCATTTCTTGCTCGAAATGGAAACCAAATTACCTGATGTGCTGGCCGAGTTTAAGAAAGGACAATTGAATGATGCAAGCATTGCGAAGATGACAGAACTCGCAAAAAATCTGATGCCGCATTATAAATAATCAATAAATTAATTTTTGCTAAAGGCTCTGAAATTTCAGAGCCTTTTTTGTTTGCAAGAGATTGACCCGGAAAAATAATTTGGTTTATATTATAAACTACTCTATGTTTGTGTCGAAAATTAATAATTATATGAAGCAAGCCGGTTTATTTTTATTGATGATGTTTTCTGCCTCATTAATTTATTCTCAAATAAAGATCAGCGGCAACGTAAAAGATACAAGGGGCCGAAACATTGATGCAGTAAGCATTACATTAAAAGGAACGTATGATGGAACCATCAGCGATTCAACCGGTCATTATTCTTTTAAAACTTTTGAAAAAGGAAATTTTATTCTCGAAGCAAAAATATTGGGTTATAAAATTGTTGAACATCCAATATCAATCAACAAAGAATCCATAGAAATTAATTTTTCTTTGAAAGAAGAAGTAACAGAATTAAAAGCTGTTTCGGTTACTGCCGGAAGTTTTGAAGCAGGCGATAAAAAAAGAGCAGCAACAGTTTTAAGTTCATTAGATGTTTTTACAACAGGCGGTGCCAATGCCGATATTTCTTTAACCGTAAAAACTTTACCGGGAGCACAACAGGTTGGTGAACAGGAAGGATTATTTGTTCGCGGTGGTGCAGGTTACGAAACCAAACAATTCATCGATGGTACATTAGTTAATAATCCTTATTATGCAAGCATTCCCGATATTGCATCGCGTGGAAGATTTTCTCCGGCATTGTTTAAAGGAACTGTTTTTTCAACAGGTGGTTATTCGGCTTTGTACGGACAAGCTTTATCATCCGCATTAATTTTAGAAAGCATCGATTTGCCCGAACGTTCCGAAGCACAGGCATCTTTATCTCCCATTTTTGTTGGCGGTGGTTTAATGCAACTGGCAAAAAATAAAAAATCTTCATATGGAATAAATTATGGATACACCAATCTTACAATTTATTTCAATGTGGTAAAACAAAAACCCGATTATTTTGATATGCCCGAATACCATACCGGCGATGCAAACTTTCGTATCAAAACAAAATCTGGTGGCATCATAAAATATTATACAACATTCAGCTATGGGCATGGTGGTTTGCGCCAACCCAATATCGACAGCAGTAATCTAAAAAATGCATTGGAATTAAAAAATACAAACTGGTATAATAATTTAAGCTGGAAAGAAAATCTGGGTAACGGCTGGAAACTTAATATGGGATTGGGTTACAGCACTAACCACGATAATTACGATCAGCAAATACAAGATCAAAATAACCAACCGGCTTACACCGGGAAAATTTATATCGACAGTTTAAATTTTAAATTAAACAATATTCAAAACCTTTCGCAAATAAGAACGGTGTTCGAAAAAAGAATTGGCGGCATCAGCACTTTACGTTTTGGCGGCGAATATATGTATGCTTATAATTCAAGTAAATTTTCTAATCCAAATTTTTCATACGATGGATTATTGAAAGATAATTTTACTTCTTTGTTTGGTGAAGCCGATATGTACATCACCAATGGACTGGCAGTTAAAACAGGATTGCGTTTTGAGAACTCTTCTTTAATTAATAAAACCAATATTGCTCCGCGAATTTCTTTGGCATATAAAACCGGCAAAGATGCGCAGATGAGTTTTGCTTACGGAATATTTTATCAAAAACCCGAAAACAATTATTTGCAGGTAACAACAAATTTCGGTTACACAAAAGCAACACATTATATTCTGAACTATCAGAAAATGAATAAAGATTATACTTTTCGCGTAGAAGTTTTTTATAAAAAATACGATGATCTTGTAAAAACATATCCTTTGTACAACAACGATGGAACCGGCGATGCCAAAGGATTTGAGCTGTTCTGGCGCGATAAAAAAACAATCAAAGGTTTTGATTACTGGATCAGTTATTCGTACTTAGATACAAAGCGTGATTATTTGTATTATCCCATGCAATTGCAACCAACATTTGCAGCCAAACACACTGCAAGTATTGTTACAAAAAAATTTATTACAAGTATAAAAACCGGCTTCAATTTTACGTATTCGTTTGCCACAGGCCGCCCGTATTATTTTATGCAACCCAACGGAAACAAATACGATATCAAAGATCAGGGCACCACTATTCCGTATCATAATCTCGGGTTCAGTTTAAATTATGTAC
>DATAMD010000187.1:0-3549 GCA_036260755.1 Chitinophagaceae bacterium
TATTTAAATTGTAATTCAAATGAAAGGTTTTTATTTGTTGCGGTTCAATATTCAAATCAGTTAAAATGCCTGTCTGCACAGTAATTCCATTGCACAGCAACTGCCACTCGGCATAACAGTTATTTAAATTTTTAAAAAAATTCTCGTTATAAATTTTTATTTCTCCATTGTCTAAATTTAAAGGGGTTGCCCAAACAGATTGATAAAAATAACCTACTTCGTGCATGTGTGGGTTTAGCACACGGTCGGGGCCAATTAAACCATTATCTAAAAAGTTTTTATCCGAAACATCATGCTTATTATAATCGCCGCCATAGCCGTAATACACTATTCCGTTGCTGTCTTTTTTATGCAGTGATTGGTCAACAAAATCCCAAATAAAACCACCCTGATATTTTGGATATTTACGAACTAAATCCCAGTACTCTTTAAATCCGCCTTCCGAATTGCCCATAGCATGTGCATATTCGCATTGTATTAAAGGTTTAGGAGGATTGCTTGTAACATATTTTTCGCATTCGCCGTAAGGCAAATACATGGGACAATAAATGTCGGTAAACTGATTTAGATCTGCCCGTTCGTATTGTACAGGGCGGGTACTGTCTTCGTTTTTTATCCATCGGTAACAGTCTTCGAAATTAGGACCAAAGCCTGCTTCGTTGCCCATTGACCAAATTATGATAGAGGCGTGGTTATAATTGCGTTGAACATTTCGTTGGTTACGTTCGAGGTGCGCTTTGGCAAATAATAGATTTTTAGCAAGTGTTTTATCACCATAGCCCATGCCATGCGATTCGAGATTAGCTTCTGCAACCATGTAAATGCCGTATTTATCGCAGAGGTCGTACCACAAATTATTATCAGGATAATGACAGGTTCGCACCGCATTAATATTATTTTCTTTCATTATTTTAATATCCTGCAACATGCGTTCTGCCGAAAGATAATAGCCATTATCGGGATCCATTTCGTGGCGGTTAACTCCTTTAATTAAAACGGGTTTACCGTTTACCAATAATTGCGAATTTTTTATTTCAACTTTTCTGAATCCAATATTTTGAGGAATAACTTCCAGTATTTTTTCTTTGTCTGATAAAGTAGTGATAAGTGAATAAAGGTTGGGTGTTTCGGCTGTCCACTTAGCGGGATTTTTTATATCCATTGAAACAACAAGTTTTCCTTTACCGGCTGTTTGTGCCGTGCTTACTATGTTTCCGCCTGCATCCAATAATTTTAAATTGGCGGTTCCTCCACCCTTAATATCAAGCGATACATTTAGTTTAGCATTAATAAAATTTTCATCCAGATCGGTTGATACACGAATATCGTTGATGTAATTTTTATTTTTTGTAAATAAAAAACAATCGCGTGCCACACCGGATAATCGCCAAAAATCCTGATCTTCCAAATAACTGCCATCGCACCAGCGAAATACCTGAAAGGCAAATAAATTTTTACTTCCGGGTTTTATTAATTTAGTAATATCAAATTCGGTTTCTAATTTACTGTCTTCGCTATAGCCTGCAAATTGCCCGTTAATCCATAAATAAATGTTTGAAGTTACCGAACCGAAATGAGCTATAATTTCTTTACGTGACCAATTTTCGGGAATGAATATTTCTTTACGATATGAACCAACATGATTATTTTCCCGGGGAACAAAAGGCGGGTTATTAGCAAAATAATTGCTCCATGGATAATTAATATTGGTGTAAAGCGGGTCTCCATAACCATTTACCTCCCAAATTCCGGGTACAGCTAATTCTTTCCAATCTTTATCATTAAAATTCGATGTGTAAAAATCCAGGGAGCGGCTATCGGCATCTTTCACCCAATTAAATTTCCATTTACCGTTAAGCGTTAAAAAATTAGAAGAATTTTCCTTTATGCCTTTCAAAGCAAGTTCTTCAGTTTCGTATGAAAAAAAATTTGTGTGCAATGGTAACCTGTTTATTTCGTTTATGTTTGGATCCAGCCATTCGTTGTTATTGACCGATTGCGAAAAGCCAGAGTTGTTCAACTCTAATAATAAAAAGAAAATAAACAAGTATTTAAATTTTTTATACATACGAACAGGAATTAATTGATTGATAAAAAATAATTCCTGCCAACCTGCCTAACAGAAGTGAAGAAGGAATTAAATCTATAGCAGTTGATCAGTTTCATACCCTAATCCCCCTCCTTTTCGGGAGAGGGATTGAAGATATTTTAAACTGCCATATATAAGAAAAAAACTCCGAGATTTTAATAGAATGGATTTTGAATGAGTTTCGGGTTTTTATTCATTTCATCCAATGTTATTGGAACAAAATAGCTCTTTTTATCCCAATTGCGGGTTGAAAGTTGTGTTACCGAATATGTAGGTGTACCTGTGCCATAGGTAGTACCTTTTATATAGTTGGTACCTGAAACATACGGATAAGTAATATTAATTTGCTTTACATTACTATATCCTGCTTTATCGCCATAAACTGCAGGGTCGCAAATCATCCAACGGCGAATATCAAAATAGCGTAATTCTTCAAAAGCTAATTCTATTTTGCGTTCGTGTTGTAAGCTTGCCATTAAAGCAGCACCGCTTGTTGCAATAGCAGGCATAGCAGCTCTTGCCCTCACCTGATTAATATAAGTTCTTGCTTCCGCATCGGCATTTGCACCGCCGGCTAAACCAAGGCCAATACAGGCTTCGGCATAGTTTAATAAAACTTCAGTATAGCGCATATACCTCCATGGCACTGTTTGCATAGACTTTACAGGGTCAACAGTAGGATCAAGCAATTTTCTTTGATAATATCCGCTTTTGCCGGCATTCCATGTATTTACTTTTGTGTAATTATCTTTTGTATCCCAGCCACCAACAGTTGTTCCTGAGCCATCTACGGTTTGGTATCCTGTTTGAATTTTACCGGTAGGTTCAAAAGGAGCTATATCTGTTGATCTTGCACGCCAATAAGCACCATCATATAAAACGGTAGCATAAAAACGGGGATCGCGGTTGGCATACGGTGCTGCCGCTTCGGTTGCATTACTCCAGTTAAAACTGCTGCCATCATTCATTTCATACTCATCAACAAATTGTTGTGTTGGTGTATTTACACCCCATCCCCAAAAACCATTTGGGCTATTAAAAAGAGTTGGGCTATAATTAGCATCTGTTTTTCCATAAGAATTCCAGTTTGCTTTAAACGAAGCAGTAAAATATTTTATAAAAATATCTTCGGATGTTGATGACTGTAAAAACAAATTATCATAATTGGCGGTAGCTTCATTCCCATTTGCCGGATTTGGTTTATATAACGAATATGTTCCCAAATTTATTACTGCTTTGGCAGCATCTTTAGCTTTTTGCCAACGGGCTTGCCTATCGCTTGCCGAGAAACTTGTATATCTCACCAATTCGGGATGTGCAAAACCTGCAAAGGGATCAGCAACTGTACCATTTCCGCCATTATACAAATCACTTGCAGCATATAATAAAGCCCTTGCTTTTAATGCTAATGCAGCTCCTTGGGTAGCTCTACCCACCTGACCTTGTACCAACGGAAGATA
>DATAMD010000195.1:0-10471 GCA_036260755.1 Chitinophagaceae bacterium
GTACAGGGATCTGTTACACTTTGCGGTAATACACCTATTCCAGTTCCAGCATGTAACAACGGCACTGTTTATACTAACATAAATCCCTACTGGTATAAGTTTACCTGTTACACTGCCGGTACCTTAGATTTTTTAATCACACCCAATAATTTAAGTGATGATTATGATTGGCAGATATTTGATATTACCAACAGCAAAAATCCTGACTACGATATTTTTAATGATAAAACATTATTTGTAGATTGTAATTGGTCGGGAGTTACCGGACTTACCGGCACAGCAGATACAGCATCTGCACCTAATCAATGCTCTTCGCCAACTACATACGCAGCGGGTGGTGTTTCTCCTTTCAGTAAATCACCCAATTTAATTCAAGGCCATACTTATCTTTTATTAGTCAGTCATTTTACTAATACACAAAGTGGATACTCTTTATCATTTACAGGAGGAACAGCAAGTATTACTGATCCAAACATTCCTACCTATTTAAATGCATCGGGCATGTGCGGTGGCAATAAAGTTTATATAAAATTGAATAAAACCATTCAATGCAAAACTTTAGATGCAGATGGAAGCGATTTTAAAATAACTCCGTCAACTGTTTCAATTACAGGTGCATCGGGTTATAGTTGCCTAACCAGTTTTGATACCGATTCTATCATCGTTCAATTAAGTAATCCTTTAGCTGCAAATAACTATACCATCTTTCAGCAAGTTGGTAACGACGGAAATACATTGATGGATAATTGTAATAATCCTGTTGCAGTGGGCGATAATAAAAGTTTTGTAATTACCAATCAGCAATTAATAAAAGCTTCCTTTAAACTTCAATTGAATTATGGTTGCAAGATCGATACGGCTTTATTGCATCTTACCGGGCAAAATATGTCAACATGGACCTGGTATGTTGATGGTGTTGCGAAGAATGGTATTTTAATTGATACTTCGATCTATTACACTTTTTACGGCGCACATAATATAAAATTAGTTGCACAAAACAGTGTTTGTATTGATAGTACTGCTGTTTCATTTAATTTATCGAATGCACCGGTAAAAGCAATTTTTGCTGCGCCAGATTTTGCCTGTCCTTCCGATACTATTCAATTTATTAATAACAGTATCGGGAATATCAGGCTTTGGGATTGGGATTTCAGTAACGGACAAACAAGCAATCTGCAAAATCCGCCGGCACAAATTTATCCGCCGGGTTCTAACTTAAAATATTATCCTGTGCGGTTAACGGTAACCGATTCTATTGGTTGTTCGGACACAACGTACAAATCCATTCAGGTTGCCCCAAACTGCTATATTGCAGTGCCAACAGCATTTACGCCCAATGGCGATGGATTGAATGATTACCTCTATCCGTTAAATGCATATAAAGCAACCAATCTGTTATTCCGCGTTTTTAATCGTTATGGCCAGATGATTTTTGAAACAAGAGATTGGACCGTAAAATGGAATGGCAGTTTTAAAAATATTCCTCAGCCAAGCGGAACTTATGTGTGGACTTTAGATTTTACCGAACCTGCTACCGGAAAAAAAATTGCACAAAAAGGAACAACCGTTTTAATCAGATAACGAAATTATTTTATGGAATAATTTTGAATAAAAGTGATGGCTGCTATCATATCATCGTGCAATACCCTGTCCACTTCATTAAAAGAAACAACTTTCCTGAAATCGCTATATAATTTTTCGAGTGTTGGTGATGTTTTTGCCGGCCTTCTGAAATCCAATGCCTGTGCGGCGCTCATCAATTCAATGGCCAATACTTTCTCTACGTTATTTACAATGCGCAATAGTTTTGTTGCAGCATTTGCTCCCATACTTACATGGTCTTCCTGATTGTTGGAAGATGAAATACTATCAACACTTGCCGGTGTACACAATTGTTTGTTTTCGCTAACAATACCCGCAGCAGTATATTGAGGAATCATAAAGCCACTGTTTAATCCGGGTTCTTTTACAAGGAATAAAGGAAGATTTCTTTGTCCGCTGATGAGTTGATAAATTCTTCTTTCGCTGATATTGGCCAATTCACTCATCGCAATACTTAAAAAATCTAAAGCAAGCGCTAAAGGTTGCCCATGAAAATTACCACCACTTACAATAACATCTTCATCAGGGAAAATATTAGGATTATCGGTTACAGAATTAATTTCCTGAACAAAAACCTGCAATACATAATTAAAAGTATCTTTTGTTGCACCATGCACCTGCGGTACACATCGGAATGAATATGGATCCTGAACCTGTTGTTTTTTTCTAAAAATAATTTCACTGCCACTTAAATATTTACTAATGGTTGAGGCAGTTTCTATTTGCCCTTTATGCGGACGAACTTTATGAATTAATTCGTTTAATGCTTCAGTTGTACAATCGAATGCATCGTAAGATAATGCGGTAATTAAATCTGCCATTTGTAATAAATGCTCAGATTTTTTTAAACAGAAAATGCCATACGCACTCATAAATTGTGTTCCGTTGATTAACGCCAATCCTTCTTTACTTTGTAATTTAACCGGATGCCAGTTTAGTTGTTCTAATGCTTTAGCAGCGGGCATTTTAACAGCTTTAAAATAAACTTCGCCCAATCCAATCAATGGCAAACTTAAATGACTTAGCGGCGATAGATCGCCCGAAGCACCTAAAGAACCTTGTGTATAAATTACAGGCAATAAATCGTTATTAAACATATCTAACAAACGTTGTACAGTTTCAACCTGTACGCCGCTGTTTCCGTAGCTAAGCGATTTTATTTTCAATAATAATATCAGCTTCACAATATCATGTGGTACTTCTTCGCCTAAACCGCAGGCATGAGATTGCAATAAATTATATTGCAATTGCTCAATCTGGTTTTTATCAATACTTACATCTTGTAAAAAACCAAATCCGGTATTGATTCCGTATATCAAAGCATCACTGCTTTCTAATTTTTTATTCAGATATTGGCGACATTTATCGATTTGAGATATTACGTCATTGCTAATAGCTAATTGTTGGTTTGAATTGAGAAGTTCTTTTATTTGGATGAAATGCAACCACTGATTATTAATCGTTAAATTGTTCTTCATGAAAACTATTCGTTTAATGAAGCAAAGTAAAATGATTTAGGATGAAATTTTACAGGGAGATTTACTAATAAAATGAAAAGGATTCGAATCAGTCTTGTTTGACTGATGATTTTTCGTTTATTTTGCGCCTCTGATAAAGGTTCGGTAGCTCAGTTGGATAGAGCATCCCGATTCTAATCGGGAAGGTCATTGGTTCGAGATAAAATAATTTGGTTCGGTAGCTCAGTTGGATAGAGCAACTGCCTTCTAAGCAGTAGGTCATTGGTTCGAATCCAATCCGGATCACACTTAAAAAAATAAAAGCCGCTTTAACGTTGAGTTGTAGCGGTTTTTATTTTTTAACTTCTTTAAAAAATAAAAAATTACCTGAAATACTTTTATCCCATAATGGAAAAAGGCCGCTGTTGCGACCTTTTAAGTTCTAAATCCCCCAGATATAGAACCACCATTTTTATTACAATGCCATACTTAAGCGTATAAACAAATCTGTAAATCCGAGTACAATTTATACTCATAAGTTTAAACGATATTTATCTATTTTGTGAAACCCGCTTCTGACTTTGTGAACCTATGATTTAATTTTACCGCTAAAATTGCAAAGAGTATATTTCTAACTATTTTTATCCAATGAGGCGTATTTACGTTATTGCATTTCTTTTAACCTACACTTTTTCCGTTTCTGCGCAGGAATTTAAAGCTCAGCAAGTAAAAGGATTGCCAACTGAGGAAATTTATGATCTTTTATCCGACAGTAAAGGGTTTCTATGGATCGCTAATTCTTTAGGGCTGAGCAGATATGATGGTATCGCATTTGTAAATTTTCATAACCCGGAAGAAAATGGATTTGGCGTTACAGATTTACTTGAAGACAAACAAGGAAGAATTTGGTGTCATAATTTTAATGGTCAAATATTTTATATTGAAAATGAAAAGATGTATTTGCTTCACGAATTCAAATATTCTGAAGAATCTTTTTTTCCGCGGTTAGCCATTTTAGGAAACGAATTAATAGCGAGTTCTGAGAAAGGTTTATTCATTTGCAATACTACCAATCTGCAATGCAAATATTTATATTATAATAAGAGTAAAAAGATCAGTTCTTTGGCAACAGTTGGAAATACTGTTTATGTGTATGATGGAGAAAAATGGATAAGTTATAGACCAGATAGGGGAATACAAAAAATGTCCTTTATCAACAAAACAAATGAGCTTTTTACAAATGCCGATCCTGCGTTGCAACCAATAGTAACTTCTGACACGATTTATTCGAAAGATTTCAAAAGCTTAATTTTTAAATTCATTATCAAAAATGATACCGTTGTACTAACGAAAATGGCCTACGAAAAAAGCTTTGTAAATAATATTATAGCTGATAATAAAACTGTTTGGATAAACACAAAGAAAGAAAGTTATTCTGTAGATAATAAACTACGAATCCAGAATTTAAATTTAACACATATTGTTACTGATCGTGAAGGTAATATATGGTACAGCAGTTTGGAAAAAGGATTATGGGTTCAACCAAAAACTAAGTTATGGCAAGAATCAACCTTAACCAATTTAAATAAAAACGATTTTGTAAGATGTTCGCAAAAACAAAATAATAAAATTTTATATGGAACACAAAATGGCAGTATAATTGTAAAAAATATTTCCCAAAAAAAAATAATTAGAGAGTTTAGATTGCCTACAACTGCCGGACCTGTAGAAAATATTTTTATTTTTTCGAATGACGAATTCTTAATAGCTCCTTCTATTGGCATTTATCTGGTGAATGCCAAATGGCAACAAATCTATGAGCTATCAAATCAGGGAACAATAAAAGGTATTGCCAAATCAGGCAGTGAAATATTTGCGGCATATTCCAGATCATTATCAAAAATAAATAGGCCGCATGAGTTAACTTCAAGCAAAGAGAGTTATGAAAATATTTATATTAAAACATTAGAAAGGAACTTTAATAAAAAAACATCTTTACAAGATAAAAGATGCTATAATGTTTGTTATGATTCTGCTACTAAAAAAGTTTTTGCCGCATTTAAAGATGGCCTTTACGAGTATAGTAATAATACATTTAACCCCGTAAAATATAACGACACAATAATCACTTCATTATCTCTTCAGCATGCAAAAGATAAACTGTTTGTAGGTACATTAAACAAAGGAGTTTTTATTTTAGGCAAGAATGGAATTAAGAATCTTAATACCCAAAACGGATTAATCTCTAATAATATCTTAGAGTTAAAATTAATTGAAGACCAGCTATACATTATCGAAACAAATAACCTGAAGGTTTTAGATGTTAACACCGACAAAATCATCAATACCATTATACTGCCCAAACGAAAATCGGGACAAGTTTATGATGTATGGAAAGAAAATAATCTTCTTTATATCTCATCAAATAAAGCCTTATACACTTCCTCAATAAAAGAACTGAACAAATCGCTAATTCCAAATTGCTATTTACAATATGTAACAGTAAATGATTCAGAAATTCTTGATAAAAAATACCCCGTCCTGCTGCCCTATTTTAAAAACGACATCCAATTTAAAGTTGCATCACCCTCATTTACATACCCGGACGCAACTTTTTTTAAATACCGCTTAACCGATGGTATCGATACTTTATGGCATCAAACCAACTCGAATGAAACTAAAATCTTTTTTTCGGAATTAAGCCCCGGCAATTACAGGTTCGAAGCATACGCCATTAATTTTCAAAATAATTATTCGAAGAAGGTTATCTATTCTTTTCAAATTTTAAAACCCTGGTGGCAGCAACTATGGTTTATTCTGATTGTTTTTGTTTTCATTGCGTCTACTATTCTCATTCTTGTAAGGTTTCGTATTAACACATTAAATAAAAAAAACAACGAAACAATAGAAAAATTAAACCTTGCAAACGAATTAAGAAAAAGCCGCTTATCTACCATCAAAGCACAAATGAACCCGCATTTCATTTTTAATTGCCTCAATGCCATTCAGAGTTTTGTTTATACCGATGATAAAAAAAATGCAACAAAATATCTGGGCAAATTCAGTAACCTTGTCAGAAACATTTTAGACAACAGCACAAAAAATGAGATCACTTTAAGCAAAGCAATTGAATTGCTTCACCTGTATCTTGATCTCGAGAAAGTACGATTCGAAAATACACTGAACATTCAGGTTGAGATAGACAACGACCTTGATACGGAATTTATTTTTATTCCGCCCATGTTAATACAGCCGTATGTTGAAAATGCTATTGTACATGGCTTATTTCATAAAAAGGAAAACAGAGAATTGATCATCAAAATAAAAAAATCAGCATTGCAGGATTATGTTGAAATAAGTATTGACGATAATGGCATCGGCAGAAAATTAAGCAATCAAATCAATAAACAACGGAAAGATCATATTGGATTTGCAAATTCGGCCAACCAAAAAAGAATTGAACTACTCAATCTGGTTTTATCAAAAAAAATACAGATAGAGATCATCGATAAAAAAGATGAATTTCAAAATGATACCGGCACTTTGGTTATATTATCGATTCCAATTTTAAAAACAATTGCATAAAAGATATGTCGTTTATGAAAGTAATTATAATTGAAGATGAAAAAAAAGCCGCCGACCTGTTGCAGCAAATGCTGTTTCAAATCGACCCGGCGATCGAGATCATCGATAAATGTTCCGATCTTACTTTGGGAGTAAAAAGTATTAAAAAAAATAATCCCGATCTTGTTTTTTTGGATGTTGAACTTCCGGTTCACAGCGGGCTTCAGTTATTGGAATTCTTTGAAGATGATGAAATAAATTTTGCCATCATTTTTACAACAGCCTCTAACCAGTATGCCGTTAATGCCTTTGAAATGAGTGCTGTTGATTATCTTTTAAAACCTTTGGATGAAGAAAAATTAAGACTTGCCGTTCAAAAATTTTATAACCAGCAAAAAATAACTGCTGCCCAAAATATTTCGGTCTTAAAACAAAACCTTCAATCACCCGAGTCTAAAAAGATTATCGTTCCGGTTGTAAGCGGATTCGAGATTTTAAAAGTATCCGATATCATATATCTAAAAGCCGAGGGCAGCTACACAAAAATTTTTCTTGCAGGAAATAACAGTTTAACCGTTAGCAAAAACCTGAAATATTTTGAAACTATTTTTGAACTGAACAATTATTTTATACGAATACACAGAAGTTTTATTGCCAACATCCATCTGGCCAAAAGAATTGTACGAAAAGACGGTTATTTTTTAATAATGGAAGACGAAACACAATTACCGGTTATTGCCGAAAAAATTGAAGAGATCATCCGTTTTTTTAATTAATCCTTTTCTATTATTTTGATTTCATTCCTTTTTTTAATTTAATAAACAAAAACCATTCACTGTAATTTTTTGTTTTGTGTACATTCGTTACTCAAAATACCGTTACACTTTTATGGATGTAAAAATAGAAGCAAGCTGGAAAGAAGTATTACAACAGGAGTTTACAAAACCATATTTTTTGCAATTGGTATTGCATCTTAAAACCGAAAAAGAAACCGGATCGGTTATTTATCCGCCGGGTTCTTTAATTTTTAATGCATTCAATAAAACGCCATTCGATAAAGTTAAGGTTGTGATATTAGGGCAAGATCCTTATCATGGCCCGAAACAGGCTATGGGATTGAGTTTTAGCGTACCCGACGGAATTGCACCACCACCATCGCTCGTAAATATTTATAAAGAATTAAATAATGATATAGGGATACCGGTTCCATCAACAGGTAATCTTACCAAATGGGCCGAACAAGGTGTGTTGTTATTAAATGCCGTATTAACTGTCAGGGCTAACGAACCGGCCAGCCATTCAAAAATCGGGTGGATGGATTTTACAAATGCAGTCATCAAAAAAATTTCGGAAGAAAAAAAAGCTGTTGTTTTTTTGTTGTGGGGAAGATTTGCACAAGACAAACAAGTACTGATTGATGAAACTAGACATTTTGTTTTAAAGGCGGCACACCCATCACCTTTCAGTGCATACAATGGTTTTTTGGCTGCAAACATTTTAGTAAAACCAATGAAATATTAATAAAACAAGGATCAGATCCAATCGATTGGTCGATATAAAAAAAATATAATGAAAAGTATAAAAGAAATATTTGCACGCATCTGGGCATTATGGGGATTGGTAAGTTTTGTAACAACTTTCTTTATCGTTTTTATTCCTTCGATGTGTTGTTACCTCATCCCCGGAAAAAAGGGACAAGAAATCTTTATTGCTATTTCAAGAATATGGATGACTGTTTGGCTATATATGATCGGATGTCCGGTAACTGTAACAGGCAAAAAACATTTCGCATCTAATAAAACATACATCGTAACTTATAATCATAATGCTTTATTGGATGTTCCTCTTTCTGCACCAAGTATTCCTGCAGCAAATAAAACAATTGCCAAAAGTACTTTTACTAAAGTTCCTTTATTTGGATGGTATTACCGAAAAGGTTCGGTGATTGTTGACAGAAACAGTGATGCAAGCCGCCGCAAAAGTTTTGAAGAAATGAAAAATGTTTTGCAACAGGGAATTCACATGTGCATCTATCCCGAAGGTACCCGTAACAAAACGAATGATCCTTTGAAAAAATTTTATTCCGGTGCCTTCAAATTAGCCGTCGATACTCAATCACAAATAATACCGGCGGTTATTTTTGATACAAAAAAAGCAATGCCAATTAATAAAACATTTTATTTGTGGCCCCATCGTTTACGTTTACATTTTCTTGAACCTGTTGATGCAACAAATATTTTTGCCGACGAATTAAAGGATAAAGTTTTTAAAATTATGTGGGATTATTACGAATTGAATCAATAGCTCGAACTTGAGTAACCTCTTGTCCGGTTAATTTTTAAATCGCGTAATATCCCTGATTTAGGGTTAAGTACAATACTGAACGAACGCCACGGTCCTATTGGAGTAACATTTATAGCCAATTGCCAGCAATGCATCTCACGTGTTAAATACATTGTAAACATCTGCATTTTGCCTGCGTTAAAATCGAAAGAAGTATTGCCGCCGGCCTTCCATTTCGGTGTTAAACTAAATTCGCCTCCCAAAGTTACACTCGAAATAACATTTGTTACATACGTTATACCGCCAAAACCTGTTGGCTGCATAGATTTATTAAAAGTTAATGAATAAGATAAATTAATACTCCACGGAATATTAAAATCAACAAACTCGGCAGGATTTGCACGTGCATATTGTATTTGCCGTTGTTGCTCATCCGGCGTCATAAACGGATCAACCGGCACCCGGTCTTTATCCGATTTTCCATCTTTAGGTTTGCTTTTAAAGGATGTTGACATCGAAATATTACCGCCTGTTATGCGTCCGATCTTTCCATCTTTCCACATTAAAATATTTTTACGGATACCAAAACTATCCACCTGATACGGATCCATCGATGCACTTGCATTAATATTTATTTTTTCGAATAAAGTGCTTCGTGCATAAATATTAAATGGCGCCAAAGCAAAACTATCTGCCAATAAATTGTATGAAGAAGAAAAACCAAACCCATCAAGCAACTTAACTTTTTTTGTTGCATTAACGGCTGTATCTTTTTTATCTTTTGCTTTCATCTCTAATAAATTATCCACCCCAAAACTCACGCCGCCAAATGCACCTTCCGAAAATGCACCGGGTATAACACCATCAAATTGCGAATACCTGAAAAAATGTTTTTTAGTGGTATCGACCTGTACCGAATAAAAATATTTTCCGTTCATATCCGGCTGATAGTTCAAACTTATTGTTGGCCTGATCTCGTGGCGAATAGCTTTTACCGAACTCGATTTTTTAAATAAATAAGTTCCGAAAATCCTGGTACTCGCACTAATGCCGAACGACATTTGCCGGGCAGTATATAATCCTTTTGAAACCGATGTATCAAGCTTTTTGTTTGTATCATCCCATGATCTGACGATCTTTTGTGCATACCAGTGTTCCTGATAACTGATAGATGGCGAAATGGTTACCGGCCCTATCTGCGGCAAGGTTAAACTGATAGGAATATTGTGTGTAACACCCCATTGCAGTGTATCTAACAATCTTTTAAAACTCATGCTTAGCTGGAATCATGCAAGAGATAACAAAGCAAGACCGGGTACAAGTTTTAATGCGAATGTAAATTTCGGAAGTACAAAATTCAATCAATCTATTGTAAATAATGCGGTACAGAATTTTCAGAACCAGTTAAGTTCTTCTATCGCTTATACAAAAACTTTTGGCAGCAAAGCAAACTTATCACTTAACTTAAATCATAATCAAAATAATAATACAAGATTAGTTAACCTTAGTTTTCCTAATGCAAATTTTAATGTTGTTACCCTTTATCCTTTTCAGAAAAAAGATAA
>DATAMD010000202.1:0-3295 GCA_036260755.1 Chitinophagaceae bacterium
AATTGTTTGGCAAGAATTAAAATATCGTTGCCTCTTTCTTTTAACGGTGGTAATTCAATAGGCAATCCCAATAAACGATAATATAAATCCTGACGGAATGATCCCGACTTAACAAGCTCCTGTAAATTGTGATGTGTAGCAACAATAATGCGTACATCAATTGGTACTACTGCATTTCCGCCAACTTTGGTAATTTCTCTTTCCTGCAAAACGCGTAATAATTTTGCCTGCAGATGAATATCCATTTCGCCTATTTCATCTAAAAAAATAGTTCCTTTATTTGCTTCTTCAAATTTGCCTTTCCGCTGGCCAACAGCACCTGTAAATGCACCTTTTTCGTGTCCGAACAATTCGCTCTCTAATAAATCTTTTGGAATAGCAGCAACATTTATTGCCACAAAAGGTTGTTTGGCTCTGTTGGAGTGATAATGAATGGCTTTGGCAACAAGTTCTTTTCCGGTACCGGTTTCGCCGGTGATGGAAACGGTAATATTTGTTTGTGCAGCTTTTTCTATAAGCATAAATGTTTTTTTGATCGCATCGCTTTGCCCGAGTATTGTTTTAGAAAAATCGTATTGTTTTTTAAGTTCGCCTCTTAAATTTTCGACTTCGTTTTTTAATCCTTTTATTTCATCCAGATGTTGCAAGGCATTCCATAATCTGTCGTTCGTTTCATCATCTTTTACAATGTAATCGAATGCACCGGCTTTTAATAATTTAAGTGCGGTACCCACATCTTCCTGTCCCGAAACAATAATAACTTTTGTATCGGGTGCAATAGTTTTAATTTTTTTTAAAACCTGCTCGCCATCCGTATCGGCTAAGGAATAATCTAAAGTAATAACATCGGGATTTTCGTGAAGCGCATTAAAAAAATCTTTCGCTGTCTCAAATCTTTTTACCGAATAATCGGGATTGAGGGAAAGAAAATGATCGAGCATAGTTCCATACCAACGGTCATCTTCCAAAATAAATATCTTTAAGCTTTTCTGGGTTTTCATATTACGATCAGGAATTTGATGCTGATATTAAAGTTAATCAATCTTCCGAAACTTGGAAAATCAATCTGTACTCCTGAAAAAAGAGTAAAATTCCATATTCGAGAAAACTAAACCTATTTTATATGCAATTATAGATTGATTATCAATTATATAAGTTTTGGCATGAAATTGATACCCTATTGTTCAAACAAATAAAATTAACGATTAAAATAAAGAAACTGAAATTATAACAACAATAAAAAGATAGGTTTAGTATTAAGATTTTCTAGGTTTTAAAGAGGTATAGGATTTTAAATTACCCGATATGTTTCTACATTGTCGGGATTTTTTTTGCAATACCTCAATGATTATTCGCTATCAGTTAGATTAAAAATGATCTCAATGAAAATTGAAAGATTTTTTTTCAGAATTAATTTGCCAGAATATCTAACTTGGTTTTTGGCCGTTTATCCTCGAGCCATTTAAACTTCCTTACTTTAATATCATCGTGATTAACCTGGCGCATAGGATACATTGTTCCGTTTAAATTATTTACGAAAACAACTTTCTGCGGTTTGCCATCTTCAAAATAAACTTCAATCAAACTCGACGTGGATCTGTTTACGCCTACAAATTTTTTATTATCATCAACGGCATAATATACATTATCAGCAGGGCTTCCCTTTGTTCGCATATAATGTATTTTGCCGTTTTTAAAATATGCATTCATTGTAGTGCCTCGTACCTGATTAAAATAATCTTTACTTTCCTTGCTTATTGCCATGGCATTTTCGAAAACATATAAACGTTGCGGTTTTTTGTTTTCGAGAAACATATAAATGGTATCGCCTGTAATTTGATTTTCCTGCGTCCATGCAACGGGATCTCTGAACAATCTGAAAGTAGAATCTTCGAGCGAATAAAATAAACTATCACCCAACGCCTGCAATGAATCGGAAAATATTTTTACATGATGATAGGCTTCAAAAAAACGATCGGTTGTACTATCAACGGGTTCATTCATCTTCTTCTTAGCAACATGCAAACCTGAATCTTGTAAGCTTGATTTTGGCAAACTTGAAACTTGCAAACTTGTATCTTTTTTCAAACTGTCTTTAATAACAGGAACTGTTTTTATTTTTTTTGGATCAACAATTTTCCCGGCATATAAAGTACTTGAATCGTGTAAGCCGGTATATATTTTCATAGTGTCTCTAACAACAGGAACTATTCTTGTTTTTTTCAGATCAGAAACTTTCCCGGCATATAAAGTATCGGCCGAAATGTAGATAGTGTCTTTATCCTGTTTTAGAAATAAGATTGGTTTTTGTGTGGCTAAAAAAGAATTTTTCTTTTTATTGGTCTTGATATTATTAGCAATAATATCGTAACCGCCTGTTGAATCTTTACCACGATACACCGCATTTCCCTGAGCTTCGCCATAACCGGTACTATCATCAAAAGCCATTTGATCGGCTGTAAAAGTATAAGTGCTGTCGTCAATAAAAGGCCGTTGAAAAAAGCTGCCCTTTTTATTCTTCACATCATAATAACCATCTTTTGTTTTAATAATTCTTTTACCGCTGGTGATGATGGAAGGCGCAACAATATTGGTGATCTCGGTATTAATATTATACAACATACTATCGGTTGTAATTTTATATTGGGGATCTATCAAAATAACATTTTTTGTAAAATAAACATCCCTCGTATCGCCATAATAAACGCCTTCAACACTTGTTAAAACAGTTTTTTTATTTACAACTTTCCCTCCTTTAAAATATTTCCCTATTTTAAATTGTGTGTCGTATTCTAATTCGTTGGTAGTTAAAACACCTTTGCCGTCAGTTAACTTTACTTTTTGTTGCAGGAATGATTTTTTTTCTTTCCCCAAATATTTCAGATACTGCGAATATACCTGCACACTGTCGGCATCATTGATATGGATATTACCAAATGCCTCAAGAATATTTTCTTTTTGATTGATGACAATGCTGTCACCAAAAAATAAAATTTTTTCCTGCTGCACTTCTGCATTACCCACCAATGAAATAAACTTTCCCAAAGTATCTTTATCCTGAAAATTATATTTATCGGCTTTAATAACGCGGATAATTTTGCCCGTTGAAACACTGTCGGCTACTCTTTGCGAAAAAGAAATATTAACCGAAAAAAGAAGAAACATTAAAAAATAAAGTACAGGTTGTTTCATTAATGTTGGGTTGAATCTTGCAGGGGCGCTTTAAGTGGTCCGGTTTTATCTTTTTTCCCAAACACAGAAATATTTACATAACGTTTTGGATGAGCACGCAGAT
>DATAMD010000203.1:0-7737 GCA_036260755.1 Chitinophagaceae bacterium
TTTTATACCAACGGTAATGAATATTTTTTTGTGGCGAATTCCATCTGGTAATTAAAAACAATAAAAATATTACAGATGAAAAAAATTATTCTTGGAATTTTTATTTCCATGTTTTTATTTATGTCCTGCAAAAATAAATCCACTCAACAAACATCTTCCGATTCAACCAATCAAAAATGGTGGAAAGAAGCAGTGGTTTATCAAATCTATCCACGCAGTTTTAAAGACAGCGATGGCGATGGTGTGGGCGATTTAAAAGGTATCATTTCTAAATTAGATTACATAAAAAGTTTAGGGATTGATGTGGTTTGGCTAAACCCAATCTTCGCTTCGCCAAACGATGATAACGGTTACGACATCAGCGATTACCGCGGCATCATGAAAGAGTTTGGAACAATGACCGACTTTGATGCGCTCTTAAAAGGCATGCACGAACGCGGAATAAAATTAGTACTCGATCTTGTTGCCAATCACAGCAGCAGCGAACACGAATGGTTTAAACAATCACGCAGTTCCAGAACAAATCCGTACAGAGATTATTATCACTGGTGGCCTGCCGAAAAAGGAAAACCGGCACATCGCTGGAGTTTCTTCGATGTTAATGCAGATGCATGGATGTACGATTCTGCAACCAATGCCTATTACCTGCATTATTTTTCGCGCAAACAACCCGACCTTAATTGGGAAAATCCAAAAGTGCGCAAAGAGATTTTTGATATGATGAATTTTTGGTTCGATAAAGGAATTGATGGTTTTAGAATGGATGTAATTCCGTTTATTTCGAAAGACACCACCTTCCCCGAATTACCAAAAGAATACAATGGCGACATGGTGGCATATTATGCAAATGGTCCGCACTTGCATGAATACCTGAAAGAAATGAATAAGGAAGTTTTAAGCAAACATAATGTGATGAGTGTTGCCGAAGGTGCAGGTGTTACTGCCGAAACCGCACATAATTTTGTTGATGAAGACCGAAACGAATTAAATATGCTCTATCATTTCGAAGGAGTAAGTTATGGTTATGTGCCCGGTAAATTTAAAACACCCGAACCCGACGGATATAAATTAGTTGGCTTTAAAGAAATTTACAGCAAATGGGACAGCATATTTGCAACAAAAGGTTGGGGAACTATTTATCTCGGTAACCACGATCAGCCACGCATGGTAACGCGTTGGGGAAATGATGCACCCGAATTCAGAGAACCATCTTCAAAAATGCTTACTACATTTTTATTAACCATGCGTGCCACACCTTATTATTATTTTGGTGATGAATTGGGCATGAGCAATATTAAATTCGATAAGATTGAAGATTATAACGATATCGAAACAAAGAACCATTACATATTATTGCAAAGCCAGAAAGGCGATTTGAAAGCATTTTTAGAAGCTGCTAAAATTTCGGCAAGAGATAACGGCCGTACGCCATTTCAATGGGATGCCACTGCCAACGCGGGTTTCACCACAGGCACACCCTGGTTAAAAGTAAATCCTAATTATAAAAATATAAATGTTGCTGCCGAAACAGGCGATGAAAATTCTTGTTTAAATTATTTTAAGAAAGCAGTTCAGTTGCGCAAGAATAATAAAGTGCTGGTGTACGGTAAATATCAATTGCTCGATAAAGCCAACGAAAAAGTGTATGCTTACACACGTGGCGAAGGTGCAGATAAAATGCTGGTTATTTTAAATTTCAGTAAAGAAAAATTAAAATGGGATTTGCCTGCCGGATTAACTATCGACGGAGCACCATTATTAAATAACTATAAAACTTTTAATGCAACAACTTCGGTTCAATTAGAGCCTTATCAGGCAATAGTATTTAAAGTAAAATAATCAGCTTAAAATATTTTTTTAGCCATCAAAATCTTTGATGGCTTTTTTATTTTATGGTAAATACAATTAAAAACAGCAGCGCCGTAGTTTAAAGTGTTTTTTTGGGCTGCGGAATTTTTTTTGAGAAAGATGTACACGTTAAATTAACAATCAACCTCAATTCTTTTTAATGTTATTTTTTGATGAATAAAATTTGCTGTAGGTTTGTACGACCTCCGAGAGTTACTCGCGATATTTTCCATTTCTCTTTAAGGTCAAAAAAAATTATTACTGCCGTTTTTTTACGCAGTGGATTTTATTGTTGCGTAATGGACAGAAAGTACAAGGGTGCGACGCAACGGCAGCAAAATAGTAGCACAAAAGTTTAGTTCATAAAAATATTTTACATAACATAATTTAACCATTTATTATGGCCAAGTATATTTTTGTTACCGGTGGCGTAACAAGCAGTTTAGGAAAAGGAATTATTGCTGCAAGTTTGGCGAAGCTCTTGCAGGCAAGGGGTTTCAGGGTTACCATACAAAAATTCGATCCGTACATTAATGTGGATCCGGGAACATTAAATCCGTACGAGCACGGCGAATGTTATGTTACCGAAGATGGTGCCGAAACCGATCTGGACCTTGGCCACTACGAACGCTTTTTAAATACATATACTTCACAGGCAAACAATGTTACCACCGGACGGATTTATCAAACCGTAATTAATAAAGAACGTGCCGGAGATTTTTTGGGAAAAACAGTACAGGTTGTTCCGCATATTACCGATGAAATTAAAAGAAGAATGTTATTGCTGGGAAAAAGCGGCGATTATGATATTGTGATCTCGGAATTAGGCGGCACCGTTGGTGATATTGAGAGCCTGCCTTTTATTGAAGCGGTACGCCAGTTGCAATGGGAATTGCCCGAAGATGATGTGGCAATAGTGCATCTTACTTTAATTCCGTATTTGCGTGCTGCAAAAGAATTAAAAACAAAACCAACACAACACAGTGTAAAAATGCTGAGCGAAACCGGCGTGCATCCCGATATTATTGTGTGCCGTACCGAAGAGCCTTTGAACAACGATATTAAACGTAAGATCGCTTTGTTCTGTAATGTTAAACAGGAAGCAGTAATTGAAGCAATGGATGCATCTACTATTTATGAAGTGCCATTGCTGATGTTGCGTGAAAAGTTAGATGTGATTTGTATGAAAAAATTAGGCATCAATGTTTATCCCGAACCTAATCTGGAAAAATGGAAAGTATTTTTAGATAAATTAAAATATCCGAAAAGTAAAGTCACCATCGGATTAATAGGCAAGTACATTGAATTGCAGGATGCGTATAAATCTATTTTGGAAAGTTTTGTTCATGCTGGTGCCATCAATGAAGTGAAAGTGCAGGTAGTAAATGTACACAGCGAATTTATTACCAATGAAAATGTAAATGAGAAATTAGAAGGGTTGGATGGATTATTGGTGGCCCCCGGTTTTGGTAACCGCGGTATCGACGGAAAAATTATTGCTGTAAAATATGCAAGAGAAAAACGATTGCCATTCTTTGGTATTTGTTTGGGAATGCAGATGGCAGTGATTGAGTTTGCAAGAAATGTTTTAGGATTAAAAGATGCGCACAGCACCGAGATGGATCTGGAGACAACACATCCGGTAATTAATATGATGGAAGAGCAAAAGAAAATTAAAATGATGGGCGGCACCATGCGTTTGGGCGCTTATCCTTGCGATATTAAAGAAGGAACTTTAGCTCATAAAATTTATAATGATACGCATATTACCGAACGTCACCGCCATCGTTACGAATTTAATAATGAATATCTGGAACTGTTCGAAACCAATGGCATGATTGCCAGCGGAACCAATACTGATACGGGTTTGGTAGAAATCATGGAATTGCCGAGCCATCCGTTTTTTATTGGTG
Organism: Chitinophagaceae bacterium; assembly: GCA_036260755.1. GTDB lineage: Bacteria > Bacteroidota > Bacteroidia > Chitinophagales > Chitinophagaceae > CAIQDX01. The sequence continues at coordinate 3,762 of DATAMD010000203.1, forward strand.
TGCAATATCACCCCGAATTAAAAAGTTCGGTTGAAAAACCTGCACCAACATTTGTTGGATTTATTGCAGCCGCTAAAACTTACAACGAACAAAAACATGTGTATAAAACATCGGCATTGCAGGATGCGTTGATATAAATTAGTAACCACTTAAACTAAAACTGCGTTATTAAAAAAATAATAACGCAGTTTTAGTTTATTAATGTTCTTGTTTGCTAAGCATATCTTTTTTAATACCGTTCCACATGTTATCAAAACTTTGTTCGCTGTTTTCTTTCCAGTTATTCATTTGTGTTTTCATTTTTTCATTTCTTTCTTTATCCGAAAGAGCAAAGAAATTTTTAATGAAATTAGTATCCTGTTCAAACGCCAATTGATTGTATAATTCTTTTAATTGTTGTTCGTGCAGCATATTTTTCTGAACAATTTCTTTTTCCATTTTTTCGCGCAATTGAACTTTTTCATCGTAAGTGCCGGCAGGTAAAATAGTTTTGGCAAGTACAGGCATCAATTCTATCAGCAATAAAATAATCACCAATAAATAATACCTGAACTGCAATGCTGTATTGGTTTTGATAAGATTATTCAATGCCTCGCTTCTTGTTAAAAAACCATCATTCAATAAAGAATTAAATGTTTGTTGTTCTGTTTGAACCGTTGATTCAATAGTATTTAAACTACTGTCGGCAGTTTTAATTTGCGGCAATAATGCAGCATTCATCTGTTGGTATTCGGCATCTAATTTTTGATATTCTTTTTGCTTGGCTTGAGCAATATCTTTTAAACCAATTTTTTTGCTGCCGCCTGTGCCGTCGGTTTCGGCAATAAAATTATTTCGTGCAGCAGAAACTTCTTTGTATTTATCGTTTAATTGTTTTTGAAGATTTATTTTTTTATCCATCAATTCTTTTTTGTTGATAGCATAAACCGCTTGCTGCTGTTGCAGTTTATCTTTTTTCTTTCGCTCATTATCCAACGAAATCTGCAAATGAATTTCTTTATCAAACAAATACAGCAATGCTGGCTGCGCCATAAACATGCCGATGGTTAATGCCAACACGCCGCGAAATAATAATGGCATTATTTTATTTTTATTAAATTTATTGATGCCTTTAATTAAGGCACGGTCGATGGTTAAAATAATGCCGCCCATAAAAATGCCCAGTGCAAAACAGGCATAAATATTAGAAACAACCGTGCTAAAAAAATAAGTCCATGCCAGCGTTGCAAACAACCAGATTGCCATCACCGTCATGCCGATGATCGAATACCGGTTTCGGTCAGTCACGCAATCGCTTAATAATTCTTTTTCGGCGGTAGATAACCACCATAAAAATTTTGTCCACTTCGTTGCGGTATAGCTTTCCCGTTGGGACAGCATTTGTACGCTTTCCTGCATAAAATTTAATTAAAATGTGAGGCGGTAGAAGTTGGAAATAGGTTGAGGTTGGAAGTGATGTAAAGAAACAATGAATCTTCGACAATAAATAATGTTGTGTATTTTTTTAGAAAAGTTTAGGAGAATATTTTGTTTACGAGCTGCGATTTTTTATGGCATCGCCGGTTGCGTCGCACACTTCAACTGAGGAAAACAATGAACTATGAGCCATCAGCTATGAGCCATTGCCTCGAAGCTCGTGGCTCGCTGCTCGTAGCTCCGAACGTACAAGTGTGCGACGCAACTACCGCCCAATCGATGTTTCAGCCGCTTGTATCATAAAATTGATAAATCTGTTAAGGGTAATCTGCAATCAGTTGCCAACCCTTACCTTTGCCGCTCAATATTTTAAAATTATGAATCTGGATAAAAATACAGTTATTGGTTTTGTGTTGTTGGGTATTTTATTTTTTGCTTTTTTCTGGTACTCGAATAAAGAGCAGCAGGGGTTGATAGAAATTCAAAAGCGCCAGCAGGATTCTATTGCACGGGTAAATGCTTTGCATGCAATACCTAAAGATACCGTTGCAGCTAAAATAGATTCTTTGCACAGAGATTCTGCTTCTAAAATTTCGGTTGCCGGAAATTTTGCAACGGCGGCTATTGGCACCGAGCAATTATCTGTTGTTGAAAATGAAGTGATGAAAGTAACCTTTACCAATAAAGGTGGCAGGGTAAAATTTGTGCAGCTTAAAAATTATAAATCGTTCGATAGTACATTAGTTCAGATAGGCAGCGAAAAAGATGTTTTAAGTTATTCGATTAATACCGGTGCAAATGTTGCAGGGCAAACAGGCGAATTATTTTTTAATGCTTCACAACCAATTAAAAATACTGATGGAAGCCAAACAGTTTCTTTTGTTTTACAAAATGCAACCGGCGAAAGTGTAACACATCAATACACCATAAAAAAGAATGATTATTTAATTGATTGGAATATTAATTTGAATGGTGCCGATAAATTATTAAGCGGTGCTGCGATAAATTTTTTATGGAAGACACAACCATTGCGTCATGAAAGTTCGGTTAAGTACGAACGGATGCAAAGCAATATTTGCTTTTCGGAAGGTAATGAGTTTGATTACATTTCTTCAAAAACCCAAAGAAAGTTTGAGAAGCCTGTTCAATGGATATCTGTAGTTCAGCAATTTTTTAATACTACTTTAATTGCAAAAAACAGTTTTGCAAATGGCGAAGTGCAATGGGCACGCAGCACAGACTCAAGTAATATTTTATCAAATACAGATGTGGCATTGCAATTAAAAGTTGCTGCTGCAGCTTCTGTAACTGTTCCCATGCAATTATATTATGGCCCGAACGATTACAGTGTTTTAAAACATCAGGCTGCAGGTATGGATAAGATGGTGAATTTGGGAAGGGATGCTTATTCTTTTGTCAGGCCAATCAATCAATGGGTAATTATGCCGGTGTTCGATTTCTTTGCAGGTTTTGTAAAGAATTTTGGTTGGGTAATTTTATTGTTAACCGTATTTATCAGGTTGGTAACATCGCCTTTAACATACAGCAGTTATTTAAGCGGTGCCAAGATGAAAGTATTAAAACCCGAATTGGATGTGCTGAAGAAAAAATTTGGAACCGATCAGCAGGGATATGCGATGGAACAAATGAAGTTATTTAAGGAAGCAGGCGTAAACCCGCTCGGGGGCTGTATTCCGGCCTTATTGCAAATTCCTATTTTCTTTGCATTGTATAGTTTCTTTAATTCGAATATTGCTTTACGCGGACAATCATTTTTGTGGGCAAAAGATCTTTCATCGTACGATGTAATTTTAAAATTACCTTTTAATATTCCATTAAATTTTGGTGATCATATCAGTTTGTTTACCATCACAGCTGTACTTACCAGTTTCTTGATTTCAATTTATAATATGGCATCAACTCCAACGCAGGATAATCCTGCAATGAAATACATGCCGTATATTTTTCCTTTCATGATGTTGTTTTTCTTTAATGGATTGCCATCGGCATTAACATGGTATTACACTGTATCAAATTCATTGACCTTAATTCTTCAATTAATCATTCAGAAAAAAATTATCGATCACGATAAAATACTTGCGAAGATTGAGGAGAAGAGAAAATCGCCAAAGGCAAAATCAAAAAGTAAATGGCAGGAAAAATACGAACAGATGGTGGAAACCCAGAAGAAGGTTCAGGATCTCAAAAACAAAACGCAGTCTAAAAAATAATTTATAAATTTTAATTGGCCCTGCAATATTTGCGGGGCTTTTTAATTAACATTGAAAAGATTTTCGTGTTATCTTAAATTGCAGTATGAAAAAAACAATCTTATTGTTTGGCTGGATGCTGGCAATTATCTTGCAATTACATGCACAACAAAGAATTGTTGCCGAATGCACCATCACATATTCTATTGAAACAGATTCAAGTAATACCGATAAAGATTTAACTGAATCGCTGAAAGAAAGTTCAAAAATAGTTTATATAAAAGGTAATAACAGCCGTGTAGATTTAATCAGCCCATCATACATACAATCAACTTTTTTTTGATAAAACC
>DATAMD010000196.1:0-2715 GCA_036260755.1 Chitinophagaceae bacterium
ATCATATTTACAATGCCCATGTACACGCCATATCTTTCTTTGGGGATGCTGCTTACCACTAAAATATATGGAATGCCCATCATGCTTGCCCATGCAATTCCAAAACCAATCATCGGTGCAAATAATAAATATTTATTTTGAATGGTTGGAATGATGAATAACGAAATAGCTGCAAGCATTAAACAAATAACATGAACAGATTTTGCATTGTATTTTTTAGCTAATCCCACTAAAAAAAATGCCGATAAAAAAGTAACAATGTTATAAAAACCATTTACCAATCCTGTCCATCCGGTTGCCTGTTCGTACAAAGCTCTGTTATCAACCGAGGTTGCATGCCATACCGATTTTGCAATGCTGTGCGAAATAAATTGCCAGTAAACAAACATAGCATACCATTGAAATAAATACACCAAAGCCAGTTGCCATAAGGTTTTGGGCATATCTTTTATGGCCGAGAATATTTCTATAAACGGATCGAAGAATCCTTTTTTATTTTCTTGAATTGATTGCAATTCTTTTAATGTTGGCGGTATTTCGGGTGTTTTAGAAACCGACCAAAGTACGGTGCCGATAGAGCAAACAGCACCAACGAAAAAAGAGCCAAAAACCCAGTAAGGAATCCCTGCATGTGTTTGGCCTGTGATTATTTGTTGAAAGAAGTACAACGAAACATTGGCTAATGTTATTCCTAATCCGGTAAAAAAACTTTGCGTTAAAAAACCGGTTGCCAATTGATTGGCCGGTAATTTATCGGCGATGAATGCACGGTAAGGTTCCATGGCAGTGTTGTTGGCCGCATCTAAAATCCATAGCAACCCAACTGCCATCCACAATGCACGGCTGAAAGGAAATGCAAATAAACAAAGGCTGCAAAAAATAGCGCCAATTAAAAAGAAAGGTTTTCTTCTTCCAAAACGCGGATGCCATGTTTTATCGCTCAGTGCACCGATGAGTGGTTGAATGAGTAAACCGGTCATTGGCCCGGCTAAATTTAATAACGGTAATTCTTCGGGCTTGGCGTGTAAAAAAGTATAGAGCGGATTAATGGCAGTTTGCTGTAACCCAAAGCTGTACTGGATTCCAAAGAAACCAACATTCATATTGATGATTTGCCAAAAACTTAATTGTGGTTTTTTTAATGACATGAATTGAATGTTAGGTTAATAAAAAACAACAGAATTTATCAATCGTTTAATGTGAATTTTAAAGATAATTCATCAAAACATAATATGGAAGGATGAAATCATTTCTGCTTATCGCAAACGATTGATGTTTAAATCTTTATTGACCCCTAAAAAAACAGGTTTCGCCAGTAATTACGAAAGGATGACAGGTTTCATAAAAAAAAATTTTTTAATTGTGTAAAATGTACACATATTTGTAGTGTAATGTGTAAGTTATACACATTATAACAAACGATTGCAGCACAACCGTCAAGCCATTTATGAAAATTAATTTTTTAATTGTTTTTTGTTTCCTTGCTTTAACGGGCAATGCACAACTATTAAGTTGGTCACCTTTGTTTATTACAGATACTACTTCTACAGTAACTATTACATGCGATGCAACACAAGGCAATCAGGGATTAAATAATTACACACCAACATCTGATGTGTATGTTCATATTGGTTTAATTACTTCTTCAAGTACATCATCAAGCAATTGGTTACATGTGCCTTCGTTTTCTGCATGGGGAACAACCAACTCTCAGATTCAAGCAACATATTTAGGAAATAATAAATGGCAATACACTATTACCGGAGGGATAAGAAGTTTTTTTGGTGTAACGAATTCTTCTGAAACTATTTTAAAGATTGCCATTCTGTTCAGAAACGGAAGCGGTTCGTTAAAGCAGGCAAACATTGATGGCAGCGATATGTATGTTCCGGTGTATGCTGCTGCAACGGCTTCAAATTTATCGGTACGATTAGATGCACCTTTACGCCAGCCATTATATACGCCAGCTTTAGTACCGCTTACAAAAAAAGTTGGTGATAATATCAGCATCATTGCAAATGCCAATCAGAATTCAAACATAACTTTATTTTTCAATGGAACGCAGGTTAGTTCTGCATCATCTGCGCAAACGGCTACCGCAACCGCAAGTATTGCCAATAGCGGCACACAAACAATTATTGCGAAGGCAAATAACGGAACAACCACCTCATCAGATACTTCAACATTCTACGTTTCATCTTCAAATAATTTTGCGGCATTGCCATCGGGTGTTGTTGACGGGATTAATTACGAAGCGGGTGATACTTCTGCGGTGTTAGTATTGTATGCACCACATAAATCGCAAATAGTTGTCATAGGAGATTTTAATAACTGGACGCAATCTTCGGTATATCAAATGAATGAAACACCGGATAGTTTGCGTTACTGGATTCGTTTAACTCATTTAACACCGGGAACAGAATATGCTTATCAATATGTTATTGACGGCAGTTTAACTGTGGCAGATTATAATGCAGAAAAGATATTAGACAAGGCAAATGATCCTTATATATCATCAATAACATATCCAAATTTAAAAACATTTCCTTCGGCGGCATCAGGAAATATTGTTAGCGTTTTACAAACAGCAAAACCTGCATATAACTGGCAGGTAACTAATTTTACACGACCCGATAAAAGAAATTTATCTATCTACGAATTATGGGTTGGCAATTTTACTGCTGCACAAAATTATCAGGCAATAAAAGATACGCC
>DATAMD010000226.1:0-2773 GCA_036260755.1 Chitinophagaceae bacterium
TGGTTTCGAAAAATTAGGCGCAAAATTCGAATACGATGAAGTGCACGGGTATTTTCAATTATCATCTCCGCAATTAAAAGGAGCATACATGTTGCTCGATGAACCATCGGTAACAGGCACTGCAAACATAACAATGGCGGCCGTTTTAGCCGAAGGAAGAACAACCATTTATAATGCGGCATGCGAACCTTATATTCAGCAATTATGCATCATGTTAAACAATATGGGTGCAAAAATAAGTGGCGTGGGAAGTAATTTATTGGTGATTGATGGTGTAGAAAAATTGCATGGTACATCGCATACCATGTTGCCCGATATGATTGAAGTGGGCAGTTTTATTGGCCTTGCAGCGATGACACAAAGTGAGATAACCATTAAAAATGCAGGCATTAAACATTTAGGGTTGATACCCGAAAAATTCAGACAGCTCGGAATTGATTTTAAAATTACCGGTAATGATATTTTTATTCCATCACAAGAAAGTTATGAAGTACAAAATTATTTAGATGGTGGCATACTTACAATTTATGATGGTCCATGGCCGGGATTTACGCCCGATTTATTAAGTATTATTTTAGTAATTGCAACACAGGCAAAAGGCAGTGTACTCATTCATCAGAAAATGTTCGAGAGCCGTTTGTTTTTCGTTGATAAATTAATCGATATGGGTGCGCAAATTATTTTGTGCGATCCGCACCGTGCCACTGTGATTGGCTTGGGCCGAAAAAATAATTTACGCGGTATAACCATGAGCAGCCCCGATATCCGTGCAGGGCAAGCGCTGTTAATTGCAGCATTAAGTGCCGAAGGAAAAAGCGTTATTCAAAATATAGAACAGATCGACCGGGGTTATCAATACATTGATGAACGGTTAAGAAATCTGGGGGCAGAGATCAGACGAGTATAAAAATTACAATTATGCCGGTTAGGTAAAATACATATTGTTTGAAAAAAATGTAGCAATGGCAATCCTGCATTTGAACCATTCTGCTAACAATATTCATCTTATCATTTCTTTTAATAAAACCCGGGAGTTTTATTGGTTCACTAAAACAATGGTGCTGTTTGCTTTTTTAAATAACGATCATGGCCTGTATCATTCTTTGCTGAAGGGCTTTGTTTTCCTGTTATCACGGTATTACCTTATTTGTACTTTTTTGCAGGTTTCTTCGAGTGTTCTTCGGGAGCACCCTAACAAATCAGCTATAAGGCAGCAGGAGATTACGAAGAAATCGCGAAGAAAAGGAGAAATATGTTGTTATTGTCTTATCCTAAAAAAATTGAAAGTATAAGAAGAAGCTCAATTTTCATTCCTTAATTTGTTGATGTAATTAGATGGGCTTACACCAAATTGTTTATTAAAATCTCTGGCAAAATTGGATTGAAGCGTATAGCCTACAATACTTGATATTTCATTGATTCTGTAATTACCATTTGCTAAAAGCTCTGCCGCTTTTTTTAATCTTGATAAAGTAATCAACTCATTTGGCGTAAGATCGGATAATCCTTTAATCTTTCTATAAAAAGTCCCTCTGCTCATATTCATAAGTTTTGAAAGTGTATCAACATCCAAATCTCTTTCTGTGATATTTTCATCAATTATTTTTTGCAGTTCTTCCAAAAAACTTTTATCTGCTGTTGTACAAGCAATTCCCCGGATATGTGCAAGTGGCGAATGGGCATAATATTCTTTAATGATATTCCTGTTGGAAAGCAAATTGGTAATTTGTGCAATCAGATATTCCATTACAAAAGGCTTTTCGATATAAGCATCAGCCCCTGTTTCTAATCCTTCGATTTTTGATGTTAATGTATTTTTAGCAGTTAATAAAATAATAGGGATATGGCTATAGTGTAAATCTGTTTTAATTTTTTTGCAAAGTTCAATCCCATCCATAATAGGCATCATTATATCACTAACTACGAGATTAATGTTCTCGTGCAATAATATGTTTAACGCTTCTTGCCCATTTGTTGCTTTAAAAATATTATAGTTATTCTTAAGTTCTTTTTGAAGAAAATTTATTATTTCTTTATCATCTTCCACCAATAATACCGAAATATGGTTTTGATTTATTGGAGAATCCTCTGTATTGTCTTGAGGTATTGTTTCAACTTCGGGTTCGTTGAATTCCTCGGCGCCTAACTGAATTTCTTTTTCCTGATGAATAGGAATGGTTAATAAAAATGTATTGAAATTGTCTTCAGCCTTTAAAAGCTCAAGTACACCTTTGTGCAGTTCGGCTAAAGAACGGGATAATGCCAAACCTATTCCGGTACCTGAAGATTTTTCCGTTTGCTTTAATCGAAAGAACGGTTCGAATATTTTTTCTTTCATTTCAAAAGGGATGATGTATCCATCATTCTTAAATTGCATTTTAAATATAGTATCTTCGCTGCTAAAGGGAAATAAGCATACTTGTATAATATGTTCCGAATATTTTAAAGCATTGCTAAAAAGGTTGCTTAATATTTTTCTGAAAGCTTCGGGGTCAACAAAAGCCAATAAGGGTACACGGGGCATATCTAATTTAAATGTAATTCCTTTTTTGTCAGCTATAGGTTTGTAGGTTTTATATAATTCTTGTAATAGCTCATTGATATCTGTTCTTACAAAAGTCAGGCTATAATTATTTGCCTCGGCTTTACGAAAATCCAAAAGTTGATTTGTAAGATTAATTAACCGGTCGGTATTTTTGTCTATCATAGCTAAGTTTTCAGATAAAACAGAATCGCCTGATACTATTTTTAAAAGCTTTTCTATTGGCAATTT
>DATAMD010000242.1:0-5776 GCA_036260755.1 Chitinophagaceae bacterium
AATTGGTAGATGAAATTTATTCAACCGTAAACAATAAAATAAAAGCGTTACAAATTTTATATTTAGCTAAATCAACAATACGCAATAATTTAAAAAAAGAATTACATAAAATTACTTGCGACTGTTGTATTATCTGGGGAAAACAAGATGCAGTAACTCCGCCACATGTTGCTGAAGAATTTCATCAACTTATTGCTCATTCCTCATTAAAATGGATTGATAATTGCGGCCATGTTCCAATGATGGAAACGCCTGAAGAATTTAATGCGGCATTATCTTCATTTCTTAAAAAAAGAAGTAATACTGCAACAAATATTATTTCAGAAATTGCCTGATCATTTTTCTATTGCTCAGCCAGCAAATCATTAATTATTTTATCAAACTCTTGTATAAATTCATCATAAAATTTTCCGGTTCCGGGTCCGTTATAGCCTGTATGAATTTTTCTTACAGTTCCTTTCTTATCAATAAACAGCGTTGTAGGAAATGCGCTGATACGATCAATTTCAGGAAGTGTTTTTTCTACACGCTGAGGGTCGGACGGAGTAACCCCGGTAATGAGAAAAGGATATTGTACATTAAACCTTTTTCTGAATGGCTCTAATGCTTTTTGCGATTCATTAAAATTATCAGAACGCTCATAAGCTAATCCAATAATTTCTACGCCTCTGTTTTTATTCTTGTTATAATACTCACTCAGAAAAGCTGTTTCATCCATACAATTCGGACACCATGAACCCAATATTTGTATCACAATCACTTTATTTTTATAATTATTATCTTTAACTGAAACAATCTTACCATCAGTATCTTTAAAAGAAAAATTTAATCTTGTTTCTCCCGAACGTAAATGCGAATAACCAAATTCATCAGGCAATTTTGCATTTGCATTTTTAGTTGCAGTCCATTTATCATGTGCCACAGCACCTGAATAAAAATATGCCACTTCAATTGTTGAATCATTTTTTATAATTGCCGTAAACAATGAAGCGAAACCACCATCAAAGCCTGAAAGCCTTACCGTATCAGCACTTACAACACCTTCGAGAAAACGATAATCACCTGTTGGCGTTAAAAAAGACCCTGTTATTTTCCCGTCAGGTGTTTGTATAAAATTTCCAACGGCTTTAGTTGCTGTATTTTTTCTTCCGGCAAATAACACATCCCATGTACCGGAAATATTATATTTTGGTTTGGCATAAGAATGGTAACGCTGCTTAATTCCCCATGCCGCAATAAATGGTGTTTCAAATTTTCTGTCGCCGTACCCTTTTATATAAACACCTTTCAAAACATTTTCATTCTCGGCTTTCACACGCAAGCTTGCAGAAAAGAAAGGCAGGGTTATTAACAGCGAATCTTTGTATGGTTTTATATCATCAACCAATAATTTTTCATCGGCATTAATAATATACAAACTCTGTTTGTTGTTTTTAGATTCAACAATAAAATTGAAATAAATATTATTACTGTCGCTTCGCTGAATGGATGCTTGCCAGATTCCTTTTTTAATGAAAATTTTTTGAGCATTAACAACTGACGTTGCTGTCAAAATAAAAAAAGCGAGTATCCAAATCCTGTTGATTATTTTTTTCATCTTATCTTTTTATTGAATAAATTTTATTTCTTTCCCAACTGCAAAGAAGAAACATCAATTAAATAAACACCTAATGCTTTAGTGCCGTCTTTATTGTCTCTGTTTGAAGAAAATGCCACTAATTTTCCATCCGGCGATATACTGGGAAATCCGTCAAAAGCATCATTATAGGTTAAACGTTTTTCTTCTTTTGTTTTTAGGTTTAATAAAACAATTTCAAAATTTCTTTTAGGAAAAACTTTCACATATAATACATGTTCGCCATCGGGTGTGGGATAAGGAGCCCAGTGTGTGCCTTCTTCAAAAGTGATTTGCTTTAAATCGGAGCCATCTTCTTTTAAAATAAATAATTGCATAGACCTGCCGGGTTTTCCTTCTTCCGATTTTTTCCATGCTCTTGTAATAATGGTTTTATTATCGGGAAAATATAATGCACCACCTTCTTGCCAATCGGGTGTAAATGTTATTTGTTTTTGATTTTTTCCATCAGGATCCATCGTCCACAAATCCATCTGGCCATTAATTTGGCGGCCGAATAATATTTTATGTCCATCCGGCGCAAAGGTTACTTCGGCATCATAATTTTTATTATTAGTTAAACGCACAACATTTTTTCCATCTAAATCGGATGTATAGATTTCAGCGCCCTGCGGATAGTTTCTTGAATCGGAATAATCACCTGCCGGTAAATCAAGATTATCTTTTGTGGTAGTCCATACTAAATGTTTTCCGTCAGGATTAAAAAAAGAACAGGCATCAGCACCGGGTGCACTGTTAATTTTTTTTCTGTTGGTGCCATCAATATTTATAATGTATACTTTAAAAGACGAATCATCTTTTTCTTTACCATTATAGATTAATGATTTCCCATCAGGAGAAAAATATGCTTCTGCTCCTCTTGTAATATTAGGCACTCTCCATATTTTAAATTCTTCCTTTAAAACAGTATCAGTTTTATTTTGGATAGATGTTTGTTGAGCATTCAATTGTTGTGTTGTTAAACTGCTTATTGCAATGCTGCCTATCAATACAAAAAATTTCATTTTAAAAATTTAAAACCGAGGCAGCTGTTGACCCGCTACCCCGGAGTTGTTTATGGATGATGGATTAGTAAACTACTGTATCCAGAAAAGCTTAGCAGTTTGAACATGTAAACCTCCGAGCAAGGCTGCATGCAATATGCAGCCTTCATTAAAAGGAAAAGGAGGTTAGCTATTTTAATTATTTATCCCACCAAATTTTTCCATACTGAGAATCGGTACCATCAGTTGAAGTATAATTTGCAGCAGCGGCTTTTGTGTTTGTTCCATTCAAACTATATTCTGTGCTGCTGTATGAAACTCTTCTTGGTATAGAAGATTGTCCGGGTGCCGGTGTTAACACTGGGTAGCCTGTTCTCCTCCAATCAGCAAAACCCTGATTACCATTTGGGAAATGTGCAATCCATTGCTGGGTATTGATGTTTTGTAAAATTGCAGCGTTAGTAAGACTGGTTAATGATATTGAAGGTTGTGCAATATAAGCTGCAAAATCGCTGTTGTTATAAACATTCCATAGTTTCCAACTTTCTGCAATTCCTGTTTGGTAATTTGTAAGTACATCTTCGTTAGTCCACCCTAACTGAGCTGCTTCTGCTCTTGCTAAAAACACTTCGCCTGCAGTAATGATATTGACAGGTGATGTTGCTGTTACAAAACCCGGTGCAAGAATTTTTGCCCAGTTAACATTTGCGTTTGCAAAAGCAACTGCATCGTTTCTTGTTAATCCGTAAGCAAACCCAACAGAAGAAGACCCATAAGCATTAATACGATTGTCGTTATAACTGCTTAATAAATCGGTTACTGTTTTTGATAATGCATAATCAACTCTCGGGGATGCACCGTAATAAAAATTATAAACAGGGTTTAAAAATGTACCACCGGGATAAGTAATAGAATAATTCTCGCCGACACCAAGAACGCCACCACTTGCATTAAGTGCTGCATTGAATTCTGTTTTTCCGGTAGCCGCATCAACTTTGCTTAAACGCAATGCTGCTATAGCGTGAATTGAGTTTGCAAATTTTTTCCATTTTGTGATATTTCCGTTAAAAAGAATATCGCCTTTTAATGCAGCACCATTATCAAATTGTGCAACGGCTGCATTTAATTCTTTAAAAATGTCGGCATAAATACTTTGTTGAGAATCGTAAGATACAATGCCGTTGTCGCCTTTCAATGCAGCTTTATAAGGTATATCTCCATAGGCATCTGTTAAGAACCAGAAAATGTACGCTTTTAAAATTCTTGCCACTGCTATCTAGTTATTATTAGAACCACCTTGTACTGCAATTGCTTTAGTTGTTGCATCAGCATTATAATTAATAATCGTTTGCAGATCGTACAAAGCGCCGGCGTAATAAGTTGTCCAATCGGGAGAATTTTTTGCATAACGCGAAATATCGGTGTATTGTGTTTCTGCAAAATATTGGGTATACAATCCTTCGGATGTTGCCACACCACCTGCATCCCATGTATAACCCCCAATTCCTGAAAGTACATTGGTTAAAAGAGATGAAGTAACCGGCTGTGTTGTATTTCCGGGATTTTGATTGATGTTGCCAAAGTTGTCGATTTTATTGCAGGATGTAATTGCAAATGAAAAAAGCAAGCCAACTGAATATTTTATAATATTATTTTTTTTACTAAACATCTTATTATGATTTTAGATTTTAAAAATTGAATTTAACGTTGAAACCAAATGAACGGACAGAAGGTAATTGTCCATCCTCGCCCTGAACACCTGAAATTTCGGAGGGGTCATAATTTTTAGTATCACTATAAATTAACCATGGATTTCGTGCCACAACGGAAACTGTTGCACTTTGCAACCATGAATTAACCAAGCTCCATTTTTTTACCGGTAAAATATATCCAATACTTAACTCTTTTAATTTTACATAAGAAAGTTTGTGTACATAAGGTTCAGCTATTTTACCAAAATAAAATTGTTGAAAATAAGTAGCAGCATCAACGTGTGTATCAACAGGTGTTTTACTGTCTGCAGAACTTACACCAACAACATGAACACCACCACCGGAAGCAATGTCATCACGAACATTTTTACCTTTATCGTTTGTGGCTGCGGTATAATCTAAATCACCCGAAAAAGCTCCCCAGCTTTCAGACAAGGAAAAAAATCTTCCTCCAAACTGATAACCAATGCTTGCATTAAACACAAAGTTTTTATATGTTATTAAGCTTTGTAAACCACCGGTTACTTTAGGAACAACAGAACCCCAGTTATTGGTTGCATTACCGGTTACAAATAATCCTGTAGCTGGATTTACTAAAGGCTGACCACTTGCGTTTCTAACAAGAGCACCTCCGCGTAACTGGCCCCAATCTTCGTTTAACACCTGAAATGCACGGGCATAGCGTGTTCCGGAAGAACCACTTGCTAATAATAAACTGTTTTGTCCGTCAATAATTTTTGTTACCGGGTTTTTAATTAAATACCCAAATGTTTTAGTGATTGTCCAAGTGAAATTTTTTCTCTCAATGATTTTTGCATCGATTGTTAATTCAATACCCTGACGAGAAACCGTTGCAGCATTTATAGATTTTCCTGTAAAACCGCTTACAGGATCTACTGCAATTTGCACAGGTTGATTTTTAGCAGTTTCGTTATAATAAGTCAAATTCAATCCCAACCTATTTTTCAGAAATTTTAATTCTGCACCGGCTTCATAAGAAACAATTAGTGATCCTTTCAGATTTGGATCGGGCACAACATCGGGTACGGTTAATAATGTATTACCGTTCCATTGATTGGCGTTGAGTGTATAGGAAATATTGTTTTGATAAATATCTAAGCTGATAGGCTTCTTACCCCAACTACCAAATACTTTTGCAAAGGATAACCAAGGTGCAACGTCTTTTGTGAATTCACTTGCAATAAAAGAAATACCTGCTGAAGGATAGATCAATGAATTATTTCCCACAGGTAAAGTTGAAGACCAATCCTGACGGAATGAAGCAGATGCACTGATGAATCTCTTGTACTCAATATCACCTGATGCAAAAACAGAATTTACAAGTTGATTACCGCGATAGTTAGCAACATTAGGTTGAGCTTTTGAATTATTGATAGCATAATAATCCGGAATAATTAATCCGTTAACAGTATTTGCGCCATTAA
>DATAMD010000249.1:0-2134 GCA_036260755.1 Chitinophagaceae bacterium
TGAGGCCAAACTTATACACTCAATTCAACTTTGTTTCCGCACAATTTAGCAATGGCTGCTACACGTAATCCCGAGTTGGTAAAAGCTGC
The DNA here is from genome assembly GCA_036260755.1 of Chitinophagaceae bacterium. Lineage (GTDB taxonomy): Bacteria > Bacteroidota > Bacteroidia > Chitinophagales > Chitinophagaceae > CAIQDX01. The sequence continues at coordinate 90 of DATAMD010000249.1, forward strand.
GGCAAAAGTTTGTGCTAAAGAATTACGCGCATCGGGTGTTCGCTGGAACTTCGCACCGGTATTGGATTTGGGGCGACAACCACTTTGGCCCCGCTTCCCTGAAACTTATGGCGAAGATGTTTATATTGGAAAAACATTAGGTGCCGCAGCAGTAAAAGGTTATGAAGAAGATGGCTTAAAAAATACAACTGCTGTTGCCAGTTGCATGAAACATTATTTAGGTTATTCTGCATCGCGTACAGGAAAAGACAGAACACCAATTTATATGCCGGAGATTGAAATGAGAGAATATTATTTACCGCAATTCAGAGAAGCGGTAAAAGCCGGTTCATCTTCCATCATGATTAATTCAAGCGACATCAATGGCACTCCTGTTCACGCCAGCAAATATTTATTGACTGATGTTTTAAGAAAAGAATTAGGTTTTGAAGGATTGATTGTAACCGATTGGGAAGATATAATTCGTTTGCACAGCATTCATAAAGTTGCTGCTACACCAAGGCAAGCAGTTGTTATGGCAATTAATGCAGGAATAGATATGAGTATGGTTCCAAACGATTATTCATTTTTTGATTTATTGAAAGAAGCCGTTGAAAAGAAAGAAGTTTCTATCAACAGAATTAATGATGCTGTAAAAAGAATTTTAAAATTAAAATTCAAGTTAGGTTTATTTGATAATGCTTATACCGAAGAAAATGCAATTGCCAATTTTGGTAAACCCGAATATCAAACACTTGCTTTAAACGCTGCACACGAAGCCATTACTTTGGTAAAAAATAAAAATAATATTTTACCTCTTTCAAAAAATGAAAAAATATTAATCATCGGGCCAACATCTCAAAGTTTGGCATCGTTAAACGGAAGCTGGAGTTATGTATGGCAGGGTAATCAGGAAGAATGGTACCCGAAAGAAAGTAAAAATATTGCACAGGCAATTGCTGATAAAATTGGAAAAGAAAATGTAATTACTATTGGCGCAAAAGGTTTTACTGCAAAAGAAAATTATGAAGCAGATAAATTAAAAGCTAACGCCGATAAAGCGGATGTAATTGTTTTATGTTTAGGTGAAAATGCTTATGCCGAAAGCCCTGGCAACATAAGAGATTTAGCATTGCCCGATGAACAGGTTAATTTGGCTAAAGCCGCATTTGCAACAGGCAAAAAAGTGATATTGATTTTATGCGAAGGAAGACCAAGATTCATCACTAACATCGAACCTAATTTCGATGCTATCATATTACCATTCTGGAGCGGAAGAAAAACTGCAGAAGCTACTGCTGATGTACTTTTTGGCGATTATAACCCAAACGGGATTATGCCATTTAGTTACCCAAAAAGTATGGGCGAAATGGTGATGTACGATTATAAAAATACAGAATCGAAAAGAGAAGTTTTTAACGACGATGTTTTATGGAATGGATACGATCCGTTGTTTGCATTTGGTTACGGACTTAGTTATACAACTTTTAATTACAGCAATTTGAAATTAAGTACCGATACATTAAAAGGAAATCAAAAATTATCTGTAAGCATCAGCGTTTCTAATACCGGAAAAGTTGATGGTAAACACACCGTTGAATTATACAGCAAAGATTTGTATGCAAGCATTTCTCCCAACAACAAAAGATTACGTGCATTTAAAAAAATAGAATTAAAAGCAGGCGAAACCAAAGTAGTAAATTTTATTATCGATAAAAATGATCTGGCTTTTGTAAATGCACAATTAAAAACAATTACCGAGCCCGGCGATTTTGAAATTATGATTGGTAATCAAAAAGCAGGTTTCTTCTGGAAGGAATAAAATATATCTCTTCGAAAATTAACACAATCATCTTTCGACAGGCTCAAGATGACATCAATTTTGCGTTCGGCATGTCTTGCTGTATTCTAAGATCAACAAACAACCAAATTTTTTTTAGGCTGCTTGTAAATAGTTCTCAACAAAAGGGGTTTGACGCTTAATAACGGCAAACATTCTGTATAAAATTTTATTTCGAACGACGTTAATGGTGCTCATTTTTGATTTACCCATTTCCACACGTTTT
>DATAMD010000255.1:0-4309 GCA_036260755.1 Chitinophagaceae bacterium
TTACACAAATTAAATCGAATTACACGAATTTTTTCAAGTAAGTTAAACACTAATAAAATTATTTAATTCGTGTAATTCGCATAAATTAGTGTAATCAATATTTTCTGTATCTTTTTAGTCCTTCTTCCATCAAACGATATACCTGATGTTTTAAATGCTGGATATCTTTCATGGTAAGATGTTTTACTTCAACTTCATCTAAAAAAACAACCCTGCATTTACCGGGAGTTAATTCAAAAATATTTTTATAATGCAGCCTGTCAATCGTATCAATAAATAAAAGAGGTTTAATGGGTGTTTTTGTTTCGATGGCAATACGGAAAGCTCCATCATAAAAATCTTTAAGCGGTTTACCGGTTATATTAAATGTTCCTTCGGGAAAAATAAAAATAGAGATGCCGTGTTTGATAGCTGCTTTCAAAGCACGAACACTTTTAGACCGGTGGGTGGCATCTCTCCTGTCAACCAATATCACTGCGGCTTTATATATCCATCCGAATACGGGAATCCTGATCATTTCATATTTTCCCAAAACACGCAATGGTTGCCTGATGGCGGCAACAATCGGCGGAATATCCATGTACGAAATATGATTGGCAACAAAAATATATTGCTGTTTTTTATCGTGTGCCGCTTCATAAATTTCTTTATGCTGTATGCCGATAAAAAAATACCAGATGCGCGTCCACACCAAACAAACCTTATAAATAAAATTGCCTCCCTTAATTCCTGATGCAGAAGCTGCCACAACAAAAGGCAACGCCAGAAACATTAAAATAATAAAAATAAGCAGTGCATAAATGCAGTAAATTATTTGTAAAGGCTTAAGCAAAATTTTCATCTGCGGTCTTTATGACTTTGTATGAAGATAAAGATGTTGCGCTAATCAAAAACAGGTTCACAGAATTTGTGTAAAATAATTTTTAGGAAAATGCAATGCAGGCTGACTGTTTTTTTCGAAGATGCCATACACGGTACTGCCGCTGCCGCTCATCGAAACATAAGCAGCACCTGCATTGTACAGGTCTTCTTTTATTTCGCGAATAGTTGAAAATTGTTTCATCACCGATTCTTCAAAATCATTTATCAATACATCTTTCCATGCAGAAACAGGTTGGTGAATAATATTTTTAATAGAAACTTTTGGCTGTTGCGGAACGATCTGTGCAAATGCCCAAGCTGTTGAAACATGAATACCCGGATTAACAATTACAAACTTATATGCCGATAAATCAATATCAATTTTTTCCATCTTCTCTCCTCTTGCTGTTGCAAAGCATGGTTGATTGATGATGAAGAAAGGGCAATCACTTCCCAATTGCAGCGCATAATTAATTAATTGCTGATGGGATAAATTAAGATTGAATTTACTGTTCAGTAATTTTAATGCGAAAGCCCCATCGGCACTGCCACCGCCCAATCCGGCGCCCATCGGAATATTTTTATGCAGATGAATTTTAACCGAAGGAAGTTGGGGAAAATCTTTTTTTAACAGATGATACGCTTTAACGCAAAGATTATTTTGCTGTTCTGTTTCAACAGGCAAACCACTGCATGAAAATTCTAAATTTAATTCGCTGCTCTTTATTCCTGAGATACTGCAATCGGTATTATTTTGAATAATCTCCACAACATCTTTAATTGGTATTGGATAAAATACTGTTTCGAGATCGTGATAACCATCCTCTCTTTTTCGAATAATGTTTAATCCAAGATTAATTTTTGCATTGGGGAAACTGATCATTAACTATGATTGAAAATTAAGGATTAAAAGAAAATGAAAGATCATGATTAATCCTGTTAATCGCAGTCCTATTTTCTTTTATTAATCTCGTCGCGGATGGCGATGGCACGGATATAATCTTCGTGTTCCAAAACTTCATTCAATAAATTTTGTAATTCCTCCACGCTCATGCCGGTAAGGTCTTCTGTGCCGCCACCTGTTTCCTGAATACCAACCGGCTCGCCTTTTTTCTTTTTTTCAGGAGCATCATCCATTAAAATTCCGGCACTTTCTAAAATATGTTCGTAAGTATAAATGGGGCAACCAAATCTAACTGCCAATGCCAATGCATCACTTGTTCTGCTGTCGATCTCAATAGTATCATGCTCGCTGCTGCAAACTAATTTCGAATAAAAAATTCCTTCCTGCAAATCGCTTATCACTATTTCCTGCAACTCAACATTAAACGAGTTCATAAAATTTTTCAGCAGATCGTGTGTCAATGGCCTGCTGGGTTGCATCCTTTCCAGAGCAACGGCAATGGCCTGTGCTTCAAATCCGCCGATAACAATTGGCAGGCGGCGTAATCCATTTACTTCGCCCAACACAACAGCATAAGAATGTGTTTGTGTGATGCTGTGAGAAAGTGCAACAATTTCTAATTCAATCTTCTTCATAACGTACACGAAAATAACCAATTTATTACATAAAAATACAGTTCAAATAATCCCGATTAAAACACAATAATTATTTATGCGAAATACTTTTATGTTTCAGACTGCAATTGAACTGCAAATAAAATCGGGGATTATGCCGCTTGAATTAATTTCTACATCAACATCTTCGGCACTTGTATTTCCCGATAATACCAGTGCGGTTTTTACACCAAACTTATTTCCGCCTAAAATATCTGTGCCTAATGTATCGCCCACCATCAATATTTCATTTCTATTAAAACTTCCTGATTTATTTAATTCATCAAAGGCGTACATAAACATTTGCGAATCGGGTTTGCCGAAATGAATAAACTTTTTATGAAGCATGCTTTCAACCAATTTTGCAATGCCTCCGGTTGCAACGGCTACATCATTTTTTGAAACAGGATAAAATTTATCAGAGTTGGCAACAATTACAGGAATATTTTTATGACGAAGCAAGTTTACCGTTTTATTAATATCACCGTTCCAGTCAAATCCTTCATCATCTAAAAAAACAAATGCGCTGATGTCATCTAATTTTTTCAGATCAATATCTTTAACAGGAATATGCTGCAAACCTGATTGAAGAATGTAGTGAGCAGAATTTTCGGTACCTAAATATGCAATTTTTCCATCAGTTATTTTTTGTTGCAAAAACTGTTTTGCCATCATTCCCGATGTGATAATTTCATGAACTAAAATTCCCTGCAACCCCATTGCAGCCAGGCTTTCAGCCTGCTGCTCCTGGCTTCTTGATGCATCATTGGTTAATATCCGGATAGAAATATTTTTACTGCGCAAATAATGAATGCTTTCCTGCACGCCATCAATTAAACCCTTATAATTTTTTAATACACCATACGAATCTAAAAAGACCGCTTTAAAATTTTCTGCTGTTTTTAAAAATGATAAAGTTGTTTTCATTACACTTATTTAGAGGTTCAGGGCATTAATTATTTTTTCGGCATCGAAACCTTTTTCGATTGATGGAAAATAAATCTCGTAGGCTTCTTTTTGTAATTTAGTAGCGAATATTTCATGAAAAAAATACCGGCCATCTTTAATTACATAATTTAAAATGAAAAAGCGATAGGCTTCTTTCATAAAACAAATTTCAGGAATTGTAAGCGGATAAACAGCGTGATACGCTTTCAAAAAAATCAGGAACCTATCTTCCATTAACGGGCCAATCACATAGCTGAAAACTGTTCTGTCGCCAATGTCGGAAACAACTCTGCTAAAAAAATAAAAATCCATGATCCGCGTACTTATCCTAAACCAGTCATAATCCCATCTCGAAAATAATTTGAAAGAATTATTTACAGAAAAGTTGCCGATATTCCAATCGATGAAAACAGGAATCTTATCAAACTCAAACGCATTAAGCTTTTCCCGGTTTTCTAAAAATAAATTGCATTGTTGTTTTATGATGTGTTCGTTCTGCCTGTGTTCAAACTTTCCGTAATCTGTTTCTAATATCCGTAACAAATAATCAATATCAAATTTTAATGTTTTGGAAGATCGGGGCAATGTATTTCTTATCTGATAGCAGGCTTTATGAAACATCGCCATTTGCTCACCCAACTTTTCAATTTGATCTTCATCCAATCTTTTTGGTAATCTTTTTTTATTTGAATAGGACGATAAAACACAACCCACGCATCTAAAATTTGATTTTGAAAACGATGAACATAAAGTTTATCGCCTTTCATTAACGAACGTGCCAAAAAATTTTCGAACGGATATGGTAAATTATTTGATAAAGAATTGATGATAGTATGATCTTCAACAAAATGTTCATATTCGCCGAAATAAGATAGTTTGGCAACAATAAAATTTTTATCGGCAAAAGTTATTTTATAAACATGATTGGTAGAAACCTCGGCAC
>DATAMD010000260.1:0-2051 GCA_036260755.1 Chitinophagaceae bacterium
TTACAATGATCGTTGTAAGCCTTGTAATAGGCATGGGCATTTTTAAAACACCGGCAACCATTGCAGCCAAATCGGGTACACCAACTATTTTTTTTACGGCGTGGATCATTGGCGGTTTTATTGCATTGTGCGGTGCCTTAACCTATGCCGAAATTGGCCAGCGTTTACCTGTTGTTGGCGGTTATTATAAAATATTTTCGCACTGTTATCATCCTTCCATCGGCTTTACCGTAAATGTTTTGATATTGGTAAGCAACGCTGCATCGCTTGCCGTGGTTGCATTAATTGGCGCCGATTATGTAAGTGATCTTTTATACGGACAACCATCAGGAACATTTTTTAATGTGGCTGTTTCTGCAACTGCCGTAGCATTATTTTACGGCGTTAATTTATTGGGATTAAAAACAAGCAGCCGCACACAAAACTTTTTAACCGTTGTAAAAATTGCTTTGATATTATTATTGATCTCTACTTTTTTTACAGGCTTACGCGTGGCGCCGCACGGTTATAACGATGGAACCATTTATAAATACAATGGAACCAATACCGCATTATTATTAATATTAAGCCTGGTGGCAGTGTCGTTTACTTATGGCGGTTACCAGCAAACCATCAATTTTGGCGGCGAAATAAAATCGTCGGCCACCATGCAACGCGGCGTGGTGATTGGTATTTTAATCGTGCTGTTTTTATACCTCAGCATTAATTATACTTATGTAAAAGTTATTGGTTTCGATCAGATGAAAAATGCAAATGCCATCGGTGCTTTGTTGTGCGAAGCATGGTTTGGAAAAGCCGGCGCTAAAGTTTTTGATCTCTGCATGGTATTAAGTGTGCTGGCTTATGTAAATGTTATTTTATTAAGTAATCCGCGTGTGATGTTTGCCATGAGCGAAGAAAAATTATTACCAAAAATTTTTCAATACCGCCATCCAAAAACCGATGCATTGGTGCCGGGATTAACCGTGTATGCATTGATGACAATTGCTGTAACTTTTTTTGGTCAGGGTGTAGATAATGTTTTAAGCTTCAGTATTTTTTTAGATTGCATTGGCATGAGTACTTCGGCAGCAACACTATTTATTCTTCGAAAAAGAAATCAGGGCAATGCTTCTGTAACCGGATCGTTCAAAAAAATTATGCCGGTACTCACTGCAATATTTGTTGCTTCGTACAGCTTGGTGGCGGTAGCTGTTATCATCGATAAACCGTGGGCAGCATTAACTGCTGTATGTTTATTAATATTTTTTGTGTTGCTTTATTTTATCGTGTATCATGGCAAGCACGAAAAATTACATTCATAAATTTTTATGTTACCGGCTGTTGTACAAGAATGAAGCTGCGGTTGCGTCGCACTCTTGTACGTTCAAAACAATATGCGGCAAATAAAACCTCGGAGGTTTTTGTTTAGAATCTTCATCACTGAAAGAAAAAAATTATAATTTCAATCCATGGATATATCCTACATAATAAACGAATACGCCGAAGACAGAGAAAATTATTTTCGTGCCATCGCACCGCCCATCATTCAAACATCCAACTTCGCTTTTAAGAAAGTGGATGAGATGCGCAAAAGTTTTGAAGACGAATATTCAACATGGTTATACAGCCGCGGATTAAATCCAACCGTAGAAATTCTCCGTAAAAAATTAGCTGCATTGGATGCTGCCGAAGATTGCTTAGTCTTCAACAGTGGCGCTGCTGCTATATTTGCGGCCGTTTTAGCCAATGTAAAAAGCGGCGATCATATTGTTAGCGTAAGAGGTGTTTATACCTGGGCCATAAAAATGTTCGAAAAAATTCTTCCGCGTTTTAATGTAACGCATACTTATATCGACGGAACGAAAATCGAAAATTTCGAAAATGCCATTCAATCAAATACAACCATTATTTATTTGGAATCTCCCAATAGCTGGACTTATGCGTTGCAGGATTTAAAAGCTGTTGCAACATTGGCCCAACAAAAAAAAATTGTTACCATTTGCGATAACAGTTATTGCACACCAATTTATCAACGTCCTGTTGAAATGGGCATTGATCTGGTTTTGCAA
>DATAMD010000261.1:0-1817 GCA_036260755.1 Chitinophagaceae bacterium
GATCCTTCATGTTAAATAAAACTGATGAAATGGCATCGGGTAAAATTTCGGCAGCTTTCTCTCCTACCAATCTTCCGATAAAAATGATTAACGGAACATCTGCATTTAATCCAAATCTTTTACAGAGTTCTTCCTGTTCCATAACGTCAAAAGTAAGGATTGATTTTTTGTTGACGGGCAGAAGTATTTTATGGCATCGGTTGTTGCGTCGCACACTTGTACGTTCAAAACAATGCTCATCATTAAAAAATAAAAACGGGCAACAAAAATTTTGCTGTCCGTTTTAAAATTATAAGTAATTATTTTTAGTAACCAATATTTCCTGTTCTAGTTCCGCTTGTGTTCCATGTGGCTATGTAGCCAATTTGTTCATCTTCACAACCTACATAAGCAACTCTTGTATCGCTGTTATTATAAACACCAATTCTGCCGCCTTTATCGCTGCCGGTTAAATAAAGTTTTCTTTGTCCGTAATTATTTTTAATTGTTAGCGAAGCACCACCTTGCCCTTCAATACTCGATAAAGTAAATATTTCGGTACCACCATGATTTTTGGTTGAAATAAATCCATCATTTGCTGTATTGGAACCTAATTTTACGATCTGTTTTTCATCAGCATTCAAAATTTCACAATACCCGCTGTTATTGGTTTGGCTGCCCATTTCAACACTTAATGTTTGATTAGTATTAAATAATGCGAGGTAACCGCCGCCGCCTGTTTCGTTGGTTACTTTAAAATTTACATTTCCGTTTGAGTGAAAAGTATTAATGGCACCGGCACCACCATCAGAAGTAAATAATTTTACTAAATTGTTTCCGGATGATGATTTAGTAAGAAATTCTCCATTGCCTTTTTCATCCCTGTCAATTATAGCCAATACTTTTCCGTTATTGTCAACCAACTCAAAGCTTTTTGCCTGAACCTTATCAACTACCTGAACAGCTTTGTTGTTTGAACTGAAGATTACAAAGGAAGCAATTAATAAAAGGCTGAAAAAGCCAATGCGGTAATAGCGAACGGACTGCTCTAAGGCAGCGATTCTGTTTTCAATTGTTTTCATTGTTAATTGTTTTAACTAAATTTAAAACAATTTCTTTGACTTTATAATAAATGGAAGGAAATTTTACAGTCAGCAAACCCGCAAAATAAAAAAGGGTTGAATGAAAATTTCAACCCTTTTTAAATATCAATATTTTTCAGCAGAGATATATATTTCGATATCTATTTTATTTCCCATGCCAATGCACTTGCGCCAAGCACAGCAGAATCTGCTTCGCTTAATGCAGAGAATAATAATTTAATTTTCCCTTTCCAGATTTTCAGAAGATTAGCTTCCATACTTTCTCTGATTGGATTTAAAATTAAGTTGCCGGCTTTGGTTAAACCGCCAAATAAAATAATAGCTTCGGGGGCACTGAATGCAACAAAATCTGCAAAAGCTTGTCCTAATAATTTCCCGGTATATTCAAAAATTTCTTTTGCAATAGCATCGCCACTCATTGCTGCATCAAATACATCTTTTGAAGTAATATTATCGGCCGGAATTTTTCTTAGAACGCTGTCATCATTTCTTGTAGCTAATATTTCTCTTGCGGTACGGGCCACACCGGTTGCAGATGTATAAGTTTCTAAGCAACCATATTTACCGCATCCGCATAAACGGCCATCACGTATAATTGTGGTATGACCTAATTCTCCGGCAAATCCATCATGGCCATAAATTAGTTGTCCGTTTGCTACAAGAAATGATGACAGCGTTCTAAGAAAAATTCCGGCCGATAATATTACTTCAAAAGATGTATTTGATGCAGCAATG
>DATAMD010000264.1:0-4878 GCA_036260755.1 Chitinophagaceae bacterium
CGACGCAACAGGCGATGCCATGAAAAACAAAAGCTCGTAAACAAAAAAATTATTTATTTACAAATAATTTCTCACTCATTTTTTCGTCGTGGCCATAAATATCTTTTCTGAAATTAAGTATGCCATTTTTATCAACCCATGCAGTAAAATACACAATAAATACCGGCGTTGTTTTTTGTAAAGTAATCCAGCGTTCTTTTTGCAAATGCATAGAACTGTCTATGGCACTGCTTTTCCAGATGGTGGCAGTATCGGCACGCAATAAATATTGTGCAAATTTTTTGGGCTCGCCAATGCGTATGCAACCGTGGCTAAAACTGCGTGTTGAGGCATTAAATAATTCGCGATTGGGTGTATCGTGCAAATAAATATCGTAAGTGTTGGGGAATAGAAATTTAACACCGCCCAACGAATTATTAGCACCGGGTTTTTGGCGAACAACAGGTAAGCCGCCACTTTGCCCTGTTATCTCCATATTATTTTTTTCTAAATAATTTTTATTTTTTCTAATACCGGGAAGCACTTCTTTTTTTACAATGCTTGGCGGTACATTCCAGTACGGACTAAACACAATGTATTTTAAATTGCCTGTAAAAATTACGGTGCTGTTGGTTGTTTTGCCAACAATAACATTCATATCGAAAACTAATTTGCCGCTGTCGTAAACATGCATTTTAAATTCGGGAATATTTACCATCACATAGTTCGTGTTTTTTTCGGCGGGCATCCATCTAACACGTTCCATGTTTACCAGTAATTGTTTGATGCGTTGTTTAACAGGAACATTTAATTCTTCGATCATTTTTGCGCCAATAACCCCGTCAATACTTAATCCCATGCGGCGTTGAAATTTTTTTACGGCAGTAAATAATGTCGAATCGAATTTTTGAGATGAGTCGGCCAAATTAATATCACCTAATAATTGCAAACGGTTTTTTACCTGTGCAATGATGATAGACGAATCGCCTTTCTTTAATAATAATTTTGTTGGTGCAGGAATAGAATCCCAAACACCTGCGGTTTGTTTATCTAATTCAAAATATTTTACCAAATAATTTTCAAGTTGTTTGTATTGATTATTGAGCGGCGCATACTGATCGGGGGCAATTGCTTTTGTTTTTAATGATGAATCGAGCAATGCAGTAAGATCAACTTTTTTACGCGGAATAAACCAGCCCAGTTCTGAAGCATCAATATCGCTTCCTTTGTAAACCTTTGCTGCATAAGCAAAAAACTGACCGGTAAATAATAATTCGGTTTGCAAAACAGCGGTTTGTTTTTGATGATGCAAAGAATCTGTTTTAAAATTTTTGTACAACTGAAACAAATCCGCATTGTATAAACTGCTGTCTTCAAAATCGCTGATTGTATTATTTAATAAGTTGATGAAGTTGTGCGATTGCTCGGCTAATCCGCTTGTATCGAACCAGGCGTATTCGAAATTGCGTTGTTTATAAAAATCGAAATATTGTTGTTCGAATTTTTTAAACTCGGGATGATTGTTTAAAAAATCTTCTACCCGAATGCTGTCTAAAAATAAATTATTGAAAGAAGTTTTGTTGGTGATGGATGTATCGCGGTTAATTATTTTATTCCGCCTGTTGTTGCAGGCTATCAAAAAAATAATCAAAACAATAAAAAATATTAATTGATTGCTTTTCATGAAAAGGGTTCTTGCAATAAATATACATTATAAATTTATTAATAGTGCAGAAGCAGCAACACCGGCAGTTTCGGTTCGCAGCCTTGTGTTGCCCAGATTTACCGGAAAATAATTTTTATGAATGGCCGCCTTAATTTCATCAGCAGTAAAATCGCCTTCGGGGCCAATTAATATTTGTACCTCATTCGTCAATTGCAAATCTTTGATCTCGGCCTTTTTATTTTCTTCGCAATGTGCAATTAATTTTTGCGGGTATTGCGATGAATCGATAACGGCTTCAAATGCAGTTGGGTTCTGTAATACAGGCAACCATGTTTGCTGACTTTGCAACATGGCAGCAATTAAAATATTATTCATGCGGTCGAACCGGAAATGTTGCCTTTCGGTTCTGTGGCATACCAAAGGAATGATCTCGCAAACGCCCATCTCTGTAGCTTTTTCCAGAAACCATTCGAACCGGCCAGCATTTTTTATCAATGAAACGGCGATAGAAATTTTTCGTTGTATTTGTTTTGAAAAAGTGGCTGAATTAATTTTTACAACACAGGATTTTTTATCGGTTGAAATAATAGTTGCCGAAAATAAATTTCCTTTTCCATCGGTGATATTTAATTCCTCACCGGTTTTCATACGCAAAACCTGTACACAATGTTTGCTTGTTTCTTCACTTAAAATAAACTGTGAATCTGCAGTTACAATATTTTGTTCGTAGAAAAACGGTGCCGGCATAAAACAAAAGTATTCCATTGAAACAATTATTACAACGAAATTTAAATCATAAAAGAGCACAGTTAACATTTTTTTACGCTTTAGTCAGCAGCTTTTAGTATTACTTTGCGGTCAATTAAAAAAGTTTAATTATGAGAAAATATTTGATGATTTTTTTATGTTTCATTTCTGTTGGTTCTTTTGCTCAACTGCGTTTAGGTGTAAAGGGTGGTTTTGAAATGGCAAAGTTTTTTGATAAAGGAAGCGATCAGCAATATTTCAGCATATCTAATATCAATACAGTTCAGTTAGGAATTATTGCCGAAAAAGATATGAGCGATTATTTCTTTTTTCAATCGGGTATTGGTTATATTCAAAAAGGCGGATTCAAACAATTCACCGGTCAGGCAAACAGCGGTACTACTTCAACGCTTAAAGTAAATTATATTCAGGTACCTGTAAATATTATTTATAAAGAAAGTATCAATAAACATATTAAAGGAATGGTTTCCGCAGGGTTTTACGGTGCCGCAGGGGTTTCGGGAACAGAAAAAGGATATGATCAGACTATGACAGGCACAACAAATATTGACCGCAAAGTTCAATTTTCAAATGCTGCCGATTATGTGAATAATGCCACAGTTGTTAAGCCACTTGATTTTGGCTATGCGCTTTCTGCCGGAATAGAATATAAAAAATTCCAGTTTACTGTTGATTTTAGCCGCGGCTTTAAATCTATTTATCCTTTTGGCACAACAAATTTCAGCAACCAAACTTTAGGCGCAGAAATTGCTTACCTATTACCCTGGAAATAATAAATTAATAATAATAATATAAAAAAACGGTTCGCAATTTTTGCGAACCGTTTTTTATTTTATAGAAATATTTTAAAACGGAGCATCTGCATCTAATCCTTCATCAAAATCGCCGCCGTTCATTTTACTTCCTTTTTGTATAAAAAGTTTACTTCCTTCATTACCCGATGATGGCGGAATTGGTTTCCATGTATTTCCCGGTAAACCAACTTCATTCAATTCTTCGAATTTTTGTATATGCAGCAAGGCTTTCAGCTTAACGGTATCTAATGCACCATTACGATGCTTGGCAATTTTTATATGTGTTTCGCCACGAGTATCTTCACCCATTTCGTTGGTAAAATTTTCATAATATTCGGGGCGATAAATAAACATAACCATATCGGCATCCTGTTCAATCGCACCCGATTCACGCAAATCGCTTAACTGCGGCATCTTACTTTCTTTTCTTGTTTCAACCGCACGGCTTAATTGTGATAATGCAATGATGGGAATATTTAATTCTTTTGCCAATGCTTTTAAATTTCGGGAGATATTGCTGATCTCCTGTTCGCGGTTACTTCCTCTGTCGCCGGTGCCGCTCATCAATTGCAAATAATCGATGATGATTAATTTTACATGATGTTTATTTACCATCCTTCTTGCCTTGGCACGAAACTCGAAAATGTTTAATGCAGCAGTATCATCAATAAATAACGGAGCAGTCTCTAACTTTTTAATTCCTTTTGTATGCAGTTGCTGATATTCGTGATCTTCTAATTTACCACGCGAAATTTTTTCCATGTGAATTTCGCTTTCGGCACTTAAAATACGCTGCACCAATTGCGATGCACTCATTTCCAAACTAAAGAAACCAACTGCTGTTGGCTTAACAGGATGCAGTGCTGCATTACGCGCCAAATTCAACGCGAATGCGGTTTTACCAACTGATGGACGGGCTGCCAAAATAATTAAATCGGTTGGCTGCCATCCGTAAGTAATACGGTCTAACGATGCAAAGCCGCTGGTAACACCCGATATATCATCTTCCTGTGTTCTTAAATGATCGATGCGGTTAATTGTTTTTGCCAGCACATTACCAATATCTTCAAAATTTTTCTTTAAATAATTATTGGTGATGTTAAACATTTTTGTTTCGCTGTCATCAAGCAAATCAAAAACATCGGTGCTGTCTTCATAAGCATCGCCGATAATTTCTCCGCTGATGCGTATCAATTCTCTCTGAATAAATTTTTGTAAAATAATTCTTGCGTGTGCTTCGATGTTGGCGGTACTAACAACAGCATTGGTAAGTTTGGTAACGTAATACGGGCCACCAACAACATCTAATTCGTCTTTACGTTTTAATTCTTCGACAACAGTTAAAATATCAATGGGCACGCCGCGTTGCTGCATATCCATCATGGCTTTAAAAATTGTTTGATGTGCTTCTACATAAAAACATTCGGGTTTTAAATTGGTATCAACCAAACTATCAAATGCACTTTTCTCCAGCATGATTGCACCCAACACGGCTTCTTCCAATTCCTTTGCCTGAGGCGGTACTTTGCCATACACCATTGTACTTAGATCAATACTTCCTTTTCTTCTTTTTTTGTCGCGATTGGTGTTTATAATTTCCATGCCGTTATAAATATTATAGAGTTAGAACTTTTTAAAAAGTATCTTATTTTTCATCTCCCCTTCTTGTAT
>DATAMD010000271.1:0-3651 GCA_036260755.1 Chitinophagaceae bacterium
TATTGCCGATGGATGATCGCTTTCGAGCACCACCACATCATTTAATTCCCTTTCCGTAAAAATGGCAAGCTTTAACCGCGAATTTCCAAAATCAAAAATATCATGGCATTTACATTACCCGCCTTACCTTATGCCCACGAAGCATTAGAACCGCATATTGATACACTGACCATGCAAATACATCATGGCAAACATCATCAGGCTTATGTTGATAATTTAAATAAAGCCATTGCAGGAACACCAAACGAAAATAAAAGTTTGGAAGAATTAGTAAAACATGCAGGCACTATTTCTCCGGCTGTTCGTAACAATGGCGGTGGCCATTGGAACCATAGTTTTTTCTGGGAAAGTTTAGCGCCCAATGCAGGCGGTACACCAACCGGTTCTTTGGCAGATGCTGTTGCTGCTGCATTTGGTTCGTTCGATGCTTTTAAAGAAAAATTTGCTGCTGCCGGCATGACAAGATTTGGAAGCGGCTGGGCCTGGTTGTTGGTGAAAGATGGTAAATTAGAAATATCATCAACGCCTAATCAGGATAATCCTTTGATGGATGTTGCAGAAGTAAAAGGCACACCAATTCTTGGTGTTGATGTTTGGGAACATGCTTATTATTTAAAATATCAAAACCGCCGTGCAGATTATTTAAGCGCATTCTGGAATGTGGTAAATTGGAATAAAGTTGCAGAACGTTTTGCTGCTGCGAAATAAATCAATCGAAAAATAATTTACTTTTAAATCCTCTTATTTTGTAAGAGGATTTTTTATTTATAAAACAAGCTATATGAAACGCATTGCTTATTCTTTTTTTCTTTTGCTTTTATTGAGTTCTTGTTCTAACAGCAGCAAAAAAATTTTGGTTGTTGCTAAAGGGTCAATAAATATGCAAGAAGATACAATTACAATTAAAGATGGTGGCGGTACTAATGAAATGACAAAGATTTTTAGTGATGATTCAAAAACATTTCATCTAATACTTAAAAAAGATGATGGCAATGTTATAGTTGATATTAACGGTGAAGGCAATGGTTATTTTTTATTGAATGGAAAGAAAGATACCATTGTTGGCAGTTATCAAAACTATGCTGCACCAAGCGATACATTTAAAGTAGTTTCTCAGGCCGAACTAAAAAGAGATATCGATTCGTTACAATTATTGATAGAAAATAAAAATGTGTCGGCCGCCAACAGAAATTATTTTATTCTTCCCTACCACGCAGCAAAGATCACCGGAAACATAGATGCAACCATTGTTTCGCCTTATCACCGAATGACTTCCATCGAAAAAGTTGGCGATAAGGATCCCGAAGTTTATCGTTTCTGGACTGTTGCAGAAATAAAACAAACGATAGAAAAATTAAAAGCTATGACGGTTTCAAAAAATTAATTACGGAACAGGATCGTGTCCATGTCCGCCCCATGGATGGCACGAAGAAATTCTTTTTATTGCCAGCCATCCGCCTTTAAATAACCCATATTTTTTTAATGCTTCAATAGAATATTGCGAGCAGGTGGGCGTGTACCTGCATTTGGGGCCAAGCGCAGGTGAAATAACATACTGATAAAATTTTATCAGCAGTATAAACGGGTAACTAAGTATTTGCAACAGAATTTTCATTCAACTGTTTAATCAGTTTATCAATTAATACCGGCATTTTATTTTGCAGTGTTTCAAAATCGGGTAACGTTTTATCAACAAATAAAAAAAATACTGCAATCTTTTTATCGTTTGCAATTGCAAAATCTAACAAAGGTTGTTTGTTTAAACGGTAAGCTTCACGCAACAATCTTTTAATCCTGTTTCTGTCAACTGCTTTTTTAAAATTACGGCTGCTAACACCAACACCGGCTTTTACAGGAAAATCAATTGCAACATCTGTTTCATTAAACATCGCTTTCACCGGAAAAGCAGAAACAGATTTACCTCCCGTAAATAATTGATCCATTAATTTACGGCTCTTCAATTTTTCTTTCCGTTGATATGAAAACAGTTTTGCCATTTTTATTACACGAATTTTTGCCAATTACACGAATTAAAATTGAGTATAAAACAAATCAGTACAAACCTGCAAAAGCTCTCTATCTAAAATTAAATCCAATTCGTGTAATTCGATCTAATTCGTGTAATCATTCAATAAATTTGATTTTTCTTTTGATTGATATGAAAACAGTTTTGCCATTTTTTATTACACGAATTAAAACTTGATTATAAAATTAAATCCAATTCGTGTAATTCGATTTAATTCGTGTAATTACTCAATAAAAAAGCCTCATCAAAAGATGAGGCTAAATATTTAAGGCCGTGAGGCTGGTTCTTATTTAAGTCCTTTCTCGTCCGAAATAGTTAATTTTTTGCGGCCCTTTGCTCTGCGGCTGGCTAATACTTTACGGCCATTGGCAGTTTGCATACGTTTGCGAAATCCGTGAACAGATTTACGACGACGTTTATGCGGTTGAAATGTACGTTTCATGATAATTTTATTTTACTAACCCAATAATTTTGTTTCGACTTCAACAGCGGCCACCATGCCACAGTTTTGTGAAAGGACGGCGAAGGTAAGGACTTGAACTTAATTTTTGAAAGATTTACGCGATAATTTTATGTTTCGGGCTGTAGAATATTCATTTAACTGCCGTTGCGTCGCACACTTCAACGGTTTTATCGCTGTTCGGCCAACAAATCCAGGTGTTTCGATTCAACCTTCTTTCCAAAAAAAACGGCAGCATGTTTATCAAAATCAACCGTTGAATCGGTTGTAAAAAACAAAACAGATTTTTCTTTACTGCATCTTTCTTCCATTTCGGGATGACGAAGTAAATAATCTTTTAATCCGTTTGCAACAATTTCGCCCTGCGAAACAATGGTTGTGCCCACCGGAATATATTCTTTTATTTTATCAATCAACAACGGATAATGTGTGCAAGCCAATAAAACCGTATCGATTTTTTCTGATTGATGCATTAAATGTTCTAAATGTTTTTTTACAAAATAATCGGCGCCTTTTGATAAGTGTTCGTTATTCTCGATCAACGGAACCCACATGGGACAAGCTTCCTGAAATACTTGCACATCGGGAAAAAATTTTGCAATCTCTATCGGGTATGAATTTGAAACAACTGTTCCTGAAGTTCCTAAAATGCCAACATGTTTTGTTTCGGAATAATTGCCAACGATTTCTGTTGTTGGCCTGATAACACCCAACACTCTTTTTGTTGCATCAATTTTTAAAAGGTCGTTTTGCTGAATGGTTCTTAATGCTTTCGCCGATGCGGTGTTGCAGGCCAATATCACCAACGAACATCCTTGTTTAAAAAACCATTGCACACATTCTAACGTGTATTGATAAACAGTTTCAAAACTCCGCGGGCCATAAGGTGCACGGGCATTATCGCCGAGATAGATATAATCGTATTCGGGAAGCGCATCAACTATTTCCTTTAAAACAGTTAATCCGCCATAACCACTGTCGAAAACGCCAATTGCAGCTTTTGTTTGCATGGCACAAAAATAAGAACCATCCTGCATTGCGCAGAATGGTTCTTTATTAATTAAAAATATTTATTTAGTGTTTAACAGCCGGTTTTACTGCTGGCTTTGTGCCGGTTTCGGTTGAACCGGTAGGTAAACCTTGTTTTTTTAATTCATCGATTAAT
>DATAMD010000281.1:0-1798 GCA_036260755.1 Chitinophagaceae bacterium
TGGTTGATGGTGCCTTCGGGAGATACAGTTGATAAAGTAATTGCCGAACTCTTGTCGCACCTGCAACCAAACGATATTATTATTGATGGCGGTAATTCTTTTTATAAAGATTCAATCCGCCGGTATAATTATTTAAACGAAAAGCAAATTAATTTTTTGGATTGCGGAACAAGCGGTGGAAAAGAAGGTGCATTAAACGGAGCCTGCACCATGATTGGCGGCGATGAAAATGTGTATGCCTCTGTAAAAAATATTTTCGATAAAATTTCTGTTGATAAAGGTTCGTTGTATGTTGGTAAACCGGGCAGCGGGCATTTTGTAAAAATGATTCATAACGGAATCGAATACGGCATGATGCAATCCATCGCCGAAGGTTTTGAAGTGTTGCAAAAATCTGATTTCGATATTGATTTCGAAAAAGTGGCAACATTATTTAATAACGGTTCGGTTATCCGCGGTTGGCTGATGGAACTTACACAAAATGCTTTTGCAAAAGATGCACAATTAGAAAACATAAAAGGCATCATGCATTCTTCGGGCGAAGGTAAGTGGACGCTGGAAACCGCATTAAACATGGATATTCCAACACCGGTGATTGCATTATCTGTGATGATGCGTTACCGTTCTCAAACGGAAGATACTTTTTCGGGAAAAATTGTAGCAGCATTGCGCAACGAATTTGGCGGGCATGCTGTTGAGAAAAAATAATTCATGCAATATTATCTTGGCATTGATATCGGCACCACATCTGTGAAAGCTGTTGCATTCGATGCAGCAGGGAAAGTTTTATTGAAATATTCCGAAGAAAATAAAACTTTTTATCCCAAAGAAAATTATTGCGAACAGAACCCCGAAAATATTTTCAGAAATGCCGTGTTTTGTATCGAAGAAATTATTTCGCGGTTAAAATATAATCCTCAATTTATCAGTTTCAGCGCCGCAATGCATAGCCTGATTGCCGTTGATGAAAAAGGAAATCCACTAACCAATTGTATTTTATGGTCCGATAACCGTGCTTCCAAAATAGCGTCGGCACTGCATTTAAAAGGATCAGCAAAAAATATTTATGGCCGATCGGGTGTTCCTGTTCATGCCATGTCGCCATTGTGCAAGATCATCTGGCTGAAAGAAAATGAGCCGCAAATTTTTGATCAAACAAATAAATTTATCGGGATAAAAGAATTTATTTTTTATAAACTGTGCAAAGAATTTATTGTTGATTCGAGTATTGCATCGGCAACAGGATTAATGAATATCGGCACACAACAATGGGATGAAGAATTGTTATCAATTGCAGGAATTGATCAATCGAAATTATCAACTATCGTTCCGGTTCATCATTCATTTATTTTGAATGAAATAAAATATATTATTGGCGCAAGCGATGGCGCATTGGCCAATCTGGCAATGAATGTTATTGATGAAAATGTTTTAGCCATCACCATCGGTACAAGCGCTGCCGCAAGGATTACAATTCAACAACCAAGTGTTGATGAACAAATGCGTTTATTCTGTTATCATCTTAAAGAAAATTTTTTTATAAAAGGCGGTGCATCCAATAACGGTGCAATTGTTTTGCAATGGCTCAAAGAAAATTATTTACAAACCGGCGAAACAATCAATGCATTATTAAATGCTGCCGAAACGGTTTCACCGGGTGTGGATGGATTAATTTTTCTGCCTTATGTTTACGGCGAAAGAGCGCCATTATGGAATAGCAATGCCAAAGAAAAATTTATCGGAGTAAAAAGCAAACACACTAAATCGTTTTTTGTTCGTGCAGCAATGGAAGGTATTT
>DATAMD010000283.1:0-2221 GCA_036260755.1 Chitinophagaceae bacterium
AAAATCACTTTCGATGGCAATGTTTTTATCTTTTAATAAATGTTCTAATGTTACAGTTGATTTTGGTTTTGTAAAAGCGCCGCTTAATGGTGTTACATAAGTGATGTTTACTTTGTCTCTCATTTTTTTATTTTTAAAATAAGAGTCGGCCAGGAATGCAAATTCCAACGGAGCTACCGGGCATTTAATCGGCATTTCGGTAATATGAATTATTAAATTACCGCCTTTCCAATCGCGTAATTTGTTGCGCAATTCTATTGCACCTTCGAAAGTATAAAAATCAAAAACAGATTTGTGCCACTGCTCTCCTTTCATGCCTTCTGTTTCTTCGGGAGCAATCTTTGCGCCGGTAGCAATAATTAATAAATCGTAATGTAGTTGGTCGCCGCCGCTCATCTGAATATAATTTTCATCAGCAACAATGCGATCGATTTTTTTGGTGATAAGATTAACATCGGATGGAATAAAATCTTTGATCGATTTTATAATGTCTTCGGGTTTATAAATATCAAAAGGAAGAAATAAATAACCCGGCTGATAATGATGTTCTTTTCTTTCATCAACAATATCAATTGTCCATTCTTTACGGTTTAATTTTTTATGCAGATGATTGGCCATCATGGTTCCTGCAGTACCCGCTCCTAATATTACAAGTCGTTTCATAAAAATTTTAATTAACTCTTTAATTATACTGCAAAGTTCCATCGCGTAAAATGGCACTTGTGTGATGTATGTTACACAGGGGTATGACTTTGGTTTTGTTGAGATATGATTTTTCTCAGGTAAATAAAAATTAATTGATGTGACATTAATCACAGTATTATGTTTTTATAAAAAATAGTTTTATATTTCTTAATCAAATTATTATTTACCAAACCTTAAACAAATGAAAAAGAACATGGGTTTTGCAGACAGGGCAATTAGAGTAATAATTGCTATCGTTATTGCAGCACTTTATTTTACAAAAACAGAACCGGTTACAGGTACCGTTGGCATTGTGTTGTTAGTTGTTGGTGCCGTTTTTCTGTTAACCAGTTTAGTAAGTTTTTGCCCTTTATATACGATCGTTGGTATTAAGACCTGCAAATCGTAATTGAACTGATAGCAAATCCCTCAAACAAAAAAAGGCCTCTTTGCAGTTCAAAACTGTTACTGAGGTCTTTTAGTTTATATTTTACGATGAACTTATTTTTGCAAGTATGATACAACCTATTCATAAACTGTTTTCGCAATTAGAACCTGCACTCCTGTCTCAAATAGAAAAGCACGGAACAATAAAAGAAATTCCTGCCGGTGAAATTTTAATGCGCACCGGACAATATGTAAAAAGTACCATGCTTGTTTTAGAAGGCATGGTAAAAATATTTAGAGAGAATGAAGACGGTGCTGAGTTTTTAATGTATTACCTGCAGCCCGGCGAAGCCTGTGCCATTTCGTTGGTTTGTGCTTCTAAAATGGAAGCAAGTAAAATAATGGCAAAAGCCATGGAACCCACAACTGTATTGATGATCCCGATTCAGTTAATGGACGAATGGATGGCCAAATATAAAAGCTGGTATTATTTTGTTTTAGAAACTTACCGCAACCGTTTCGAAGAATTATTGGAGTTAATAGATAATATCGCCTTCAGAAATATGGATGAAAGATTATTATTTTATTTACAACGCCATGCCGAAGTAAATCAAACCGCCACCATTCAATTATCGCATCAGCAAATTGCAGATGAACTGAATTCTTCGAGAGACGTTATTTCGAGGTTATTAAAAAAATTAGAACAACGAAAAATTGTTTCGCTGCACCGTAACTATATCGAATTAAAACAAACAGTTGCCGAAAAATAATTTCAGTGTAACATTTATCACCGTTTTTTTCTGTTTCTATTTCGAATATTTGTTTCCAAACATTATCATCATGGGATTATTAGATTTATTATTTGGCGGCAGTAAAAAAGCTGCATACTTAAAAGAGTTATATGCCAACGGCGCCATCATTATCGATGTTCGCAATCCGGATGAATTTCGTTCGGGGCATATTAAAAATTCTATCAACATTCCGTTGCCAACCATCACACAAAAAATTTCAACTATCAAACAAAAAAAGAAACCGGTTATTGCCGTTTGTTTAAGTGGCGGCCGCAGCAGCATGGCTGTTACTGCATTAAAGCAGGCAGGTATAGAAGCTTACAACGGTGGCGGATGGAGCAGTTTGGAAAATAAATTAA
>DATAMD010000291.1:0-2869 GCA_036260755.1 Chitinophagaceae bacterium
AATAGCCGCTCTGTTCAGAATATTTCTTCTTCGGTTGCAGCATCGGCCGATCCTTTTTTGTATTTGGCGGCATTTAATTTTAATCCGGTGCGGTATCGTTTCAGGGGTTATGATGCCGATAACAGCGTGCTTTATATGAACGGCATTGCTGTTGAAAATATTGAAAATGAATCTGCCCTTTTTTCTTTATTCGGAGGATTGAATGATGTGTTGCGAAACAGGGAAACAGTGGTTGGCTTGCGAAACAATGGTTTTTCTTTTGGTGGGATAGGAGTATCTACCCAAATAGATTCGCGTCCGCAAAAACAAAGAAAACAAAATTCATTTGCTTATACTTTTTCGAACGGAATGTATAAGCACAAAATATCATTCACCCATTCTTCCGGCATAAATAAAAAAGGATGGTCGTTTGTTTTTTCGGGAAGCAGGCGATGGAGCAACGAAGGTTATGTTGCCGGAACTTATTTTGATGCATGGAATGGTTTTATGGGATTGAATAAAAAACTCGGATTAAAAAACGATTTTTCGCTTGTTGTTTTTGCAACTATTTCTGAAAATGGAAGGCAGGGTTTTGCTGTTGCCGAAATGGATTCGCTGGCGGGTACACATTATTACAATCCTTACTGGGGCTATCAAAACGGCAAAAAGCGAAATGCCAATGTTGTAAAAATAAATCAGCCTTATTTTATTTTTACGCATGAATATAAAATAAGAAATAATGCATCACTCATCACTGCTGTTGATTATTCATCCGGCGATCGTGGCGCTGCATTTTTAGATTGGTATAATGCACCCGATCCGCGGCCCGATTATTACAGGTATTTGCCAGGTTATCAAACCGATGCGTATCAAAAATATTTAGTGCAGCAATCGCTTGCAGGCAACATAAATAACCGTCAAATTAATTGGCAAAGATTATATGATGTAAACCGTGCCGCCATTGAATCAATTCAAAATGCAAACGGTATTGCAGGAAATATTTTTTCTGGAAAAAGATCGCATTATGTACTGGCCGAAAATATGGCACACACCACAAAGTTTGATATCAGCTCAACCTATAATTCTGCTCTCGGCAAACATGCGCAATTAAGTTGTGGAGCATCGTATCATTCACAAAATAATCGGTACTATAAAAAATTGGATGATTTATTGGGAGGTGATTTTTTTGTTGATCTCAATCAATTTGCTGAAAGAACATATCCATTAAATAATGTTGCCAATCAAAATGATTTGAATCGACCGAACAGAATTCTTTCGGTTGGAGATCAATATGGTTGGGATTATAATATCATTACCGCCAAAACAAAAGCATGGTTACAAACTGCTTTTGCTTTTAACCGGATTGATTTTTTTATTGCAGCAGAAATAGCCAGCACAAAATTTAAAAGAATTGGAAATGTGATGAGTGGTTTATTCCCCAATAATTCTTTTGGTGTATCGCCAACATTTCAATTTCCCGAATGGAGTAGCAAAGCCGGCATCACACTTAAAATAAACGGAAGAAATTATTTGTATGCAAATACAGGATATTTAAGCAAAGCCCCCACTGCGCAAAATATCTTTATTTCTTCCAGGACAAGAAACGAGGTTCAGAATAATTTGAACAACGAAAATATTTTAAGTGCTGAGGCCGGTTATATTTTAAATGCGCCAAAAATAAAGTTACGGTTGACGGGATATTTTACAAGTTTCAAAAATCAATTGGATGTGATGAGTTTTTATGATGATGATCTGCAAAATTTTGTAAACTATGCATTGAATAATATTTCGAAATTAAATTACGGAACCGAATTAGGCGTTGATGTAAAACTCAGTGCAGAATGGAGTTTCAAAGCGGCTGCATCTGTTGATAAATATTATTACAACAGCAGGCCTAACGCAATTGTAACAATCGATAATACGGCTTCGCTTGTTGCAAAAGATGTATTGTATCTGCAAAATTATTTTGTTGGCGGTATGCCGCAACAGGCGTACAATGCAACAATTCAGTATCAACGACAGAATAAATTTTTTCTCAGCATCGCAGCAAATTATTTTGCTGATATGTGGATACAAATAAATCCCATCCGCCGCACTTACCGTGCAGTTCAAAATGCAATTTATCAAAGCAATCAATGGAATGATATTTTGGCACAAACGCCATTGCAAAATCAATACACTATTAATGTTTCAGGAGCTTACACTATGCGTGTTTCTAAAAAAAGAAACCGGCATAAAACTTTATTGGTGCTGAATGGAAGCATTAATAATTTACTCAATAATCAAAACATTACATCAGGCGCATCCGAACAATTCCGGTTCGATTTCTCTACATTAAACACAAATAAATTTCCTCCTAAATATTATTACTACTACGGGTTGAATTTTATGTTCGGCAGTTCTGTGCGGTTTTAAAATCATAATTTTTTTTAATCATTCCATCCGTCAATTAAAAACAATAAAAAATATTAAGATGAAAAAGCGATTTTATTTTTTATCGAATACATGCCTGCTTATTATTTTAACGGCATCATTATTTTATTCCTGCATAAGAAAATTTGATGAACCTCCTGCTTTTATTCAGCCAAACATTACTGCAACAGGTTCCATCAAAGCCTTGAAGGCGCTGCATTCTATGGGAAGTTTCGAAAAAATAAATTCGGATATGATTATTTCGGGGATTGTTGTGGGTGATGATAAAAGCGGAAATCTTTACAAACAAATTTGTGTGCAGGATTCAACAGCAGGCATTGCCATTAATCTGGGCGGAAATAATTTATACGTTGATTATCCGGTGGGGCGACAGGTTTTTATTAAATGCAAAGGTTTATGGTTAAAAAAAATTATGATTTTAAAACCGCACAGAACTGCCGAACATAAAATTCAACCC
>DATAMD010000295.1:0-14618 GCA_036260755.1 Chitinophagaceae bacterium
TTAAGAAACAAACTTCA
The DNA here is from genome assembly GCA_036260755.1 of Chitinophagaceae bacterium. GTDB lineage: Bacteria > Bacteroidota > Bacteroidia > Chitinophagales > Chitinophagaceae > CAIQDX01. Next base: position 18 of record DATAMD010000295.1, read on the forward strand.
ATGCTTTAATGATGGCTAATACGTCGGATAAAAATATTCAATCAGAAAAAAAATACGAGGAAATTCACTTTGTTGATACGGCACAATCTGTTTGGAATTATTCTTTATTTAGTGATGATGATATACACAATTTTCAAAATGGCACACATTACAGTTTGTACAAAGTATTTGGCAATAAACAAATTCAGGTATTGGATAAATGGGGGACTTATTTTGCCGTATGGGCTCCAAATGCAACATTAGTAACGGTTACAGGATATTTTAATAATTGGAACAAAGAATCTCATCCGCTAAAAGTTCGTTTGGATAATTCAGGAATTTGGGAAGGATTTATTCCCGATGTGCATGCCGGCGAAGCATACAAATACCATATTCACGGTTATCAGGGAATGAAATTAGACAAGGGTGATCCTTATGCACATTTTTGGGAAAAACGCCCTTACACTGCATCCATCACATGGCAAACAAATTACGAATGGAATGATGCAGAGTGGATGAAGACAAGAAAAAAACATAATGCATTATCATCACCCTATTCTGTTTACGAAGTGCATTTGGCAAGCTGGATGCGGCCAAATAAATACGATGAAGAAACATACAATACTTATCAGCAAATAACCGAAAGATTAGTTCCATACATAAAAGAAATGGGCTTTACGCATGTAGAATTTATGCCGGTAATGGAACATCCCTTCGATGGAAGCTGGGGCTATCAGGGCACAGGTTTTTTTGCACCCACATCACGTTTTGGAAACCCGCAGGAATTTGCTGCCATGATTGATGCATTTCATAATGCAGGCATTGGTGTAATACTCGATTGGGTGCCATCGCATTTTCCTTACGATGCACATGGTTTATTTATGTTTGATGGTACGCATACTTACGAGTATGCCGACATGCGCAAAGGTTATCATCCCGATTGGAATTCGTACATCTTTAATTATAAACGCGGCGAAGTAAAAAGTTTTTTAATCAGCAGTGCAAGATTCTGGTTCGAACAATTTCATGTTGATGGTATTCGTGTGGATGCGGTAAGTTCTATGCTGCGGTTAGATTACAGCCGTAAAGATGGCCAGTGGGAATCGAACGAATATGGCGGCAACGGAAATATTGAAGCCATTGCATTTATTAAAGACCTGAATGAAACTTTATATCGCGACTTCCCCGATATTCAAACCATTGCCGAAGAAGCAAGCGACTGGCCAAAGATTAGTAAACCTACATTCGAGGATGGGCTTGGGTTTGGCATGAAATGGATGATGGGCTGGATGCACGATACATTGGATTATTTTAAACTCGATCCAATATTTCGCGGCGCCAATCAGGATCAGTTTACTTTTAGTATGATGTATTTTTATGATGAAAATTTTATGTTGCCTTTATCGCATGATGAAGTAGTGCATGGTAAATCTCCGATGATCTATAAAATGCCCGGCGATGATTGGCAGAAATTTGCTAACCTCAGAATTTTATATACTTATATGTTTACACATCCCGGTGCCAAATTATTATTTATGGGAGATGAGTTTGCGCAAACAAACGAATGGAATTATAAAAGCGAATTGCAATGGGATTTGTTGCAGCATGCCAGTCACAACGGTATGAAATATTGTGTTCAAAAATTAAACGAATTATACCGCAGCCAACCGGCCTTGTACGAAAAACAATTTGAGACCAACGGATTTGAATGGGTTGATCTTAATCATCGCAACGAAAGTGTGATGGTTTATAAACGCAAGGGCAAAAATGAAAAAGATGATGTGCTGGTAATTTTAAATGTAACACCTGTAGTGCGCCACGATTGGGAAGTACATGTGTATGGCAAAAATAATTGGAAAGAAATTTTTAACAGCAACGATGCAGCTTTTTGGGGAACAGGCGATGTATTTAATCCCGATATAAAAGCCGAGCCTGTAAATAAAGATGATAAATGGTATAAATTAAAAGTTCAATTACCGGCATTGGGTGCCGTGGTGTTAAAATAATTTTTTTTTGTTACCGGCTGCAAACCCTTGTGGGGCTTAGGTTGCGTCGCACTCTTCAACGTTCTTGAATTTATTCAACTATTTTTTACCACAGAGTACACAAAGTTTGTTCACAGAGTACGCAAAGGGGCTTTGTGAATCTCTGCGTTCTTTGTGGTTAATCTTTGCTCATAAAAGTTTAAAGCGTTGAAGAGTGCGACGCAACGAAGATGCCCGCCCGTACCGAACGCTGGTATCAAAAAAATAAATTTAGTAGGTACGTTCGGGCGGGCCATAAAATACAAAAGCCCGTAACAAAAAAAATTATTGCATTCCATTAATACTTACTGCAACTTTTCCTTTGGCTTCGATGGTAGTAATGATGGCATTGGGCGTAAGAATAATTTTTGTTGGATTTAATGAAGAAAGAACACCATTAATTGTAACACCTTTTACAGGCTGATAATTATTAAAATAATTTTTTGTTGTGGCTTCGGCGGCAGCCAATTGTTCGCTCATGCTGTAGCGGCAATTATCTTTTATTTTTTTTGCAATGGTGCCGTGTGCAATCCAATCGCCTAAAGCCAGTAATTTATTTTTACTGTCCAACACAAAATCAATATCGGCAATATTTATTTCTTTTTTTACGGCATCGTAAACGGGTATGCCCGATAAATAAAAGTTGCCGTTAACCGATCCGCTCATGTTTAATGCAACGATCATTTTGCCGTCTTTGCCCCAGATATTTATATTATTAATAGTAACAGAACGGCTGCCCGATTTAAATTGTTTTCCTGTAAAATTTGTTTGCATTAATGCTGCTGCATTCTCGTAGGTTACAATGCCGGCAACAGTTACACCAAAATCATCGGGCAACTTATCGGCTGCTAATAACAATATTTTATTTTTATCGAAGGGAAGCGATGGCACAGAATTAACGGCTGTTTCAACATAAGCCTTCATGCCCAAGGCAATGGTAATTTTTTTATTGGCAATAACGGCACGGTTGGTATATAATTCTACAGGCTGCATGGCAAACCAAACATGATAATCTTTATTTACTTCTACCGGTTTACTGATTTGTTCGAGTGCAGTAAAAATGTATGGTTTTATATCGAGCGATTGATTAATACTTTCATCAATTGATCTCGAAATTTTATTTTTAAACAAAGCAAGAGCAGGATTAATTAATAATGTTGCCGGAATATTTTTACCTGCAATATTTATGGTTGGGCTTTCATTCCATTCGAATGAAATTTTTTCGGTTGATGTAGTAAATTTCCAGTTATTAAAAACAGGTGTGGTAGTTAATTTTATGATTCCGTTTAAATTAATTTCGCGGTTATCGTAAACCTTTAAACCAAATTGCTCAAAACCATATCTCACTTTTACCCAAATCTTTAATGGTAATACCATTTCTATTTTACCATTGTTTTCGTTTAAAAGTATAGGCGCTTGTTTCCATACTTTCATCATCAAATTATCATCTTCAATATTATTATCTTCATAAATTAACCCGGTTAAATATTTATTGAGTTGGTTTTGAAGATCAGCAACAGTCATTTCAACTGGCATGTTAACATAGCTTACCTGTTTTTCGTACACTATTTCTTTGCTGTAATTGGGCTCGGGTTTTAGGGCTTCAATTTTTTTTGTGGTACTGCAGGAGGTAAACATTTGTACCAGTACCATAAAAAACAGAATGTATGTTGAACGGGGCATAAAATTTATTTTCGGTTGCAAATGTAATTTTGAAAACGAATGGAAGAATAAATTAAAATGATTTTTGTGATAATTTTGTAGCGCCTGTGAAAACTCCTTTGATTGAAAAAAATATTTTTACAGATCAGTTGCAGCAATGCAGCGCCAATTAAATTAATCCGGTATAATCTTTTAATGCCACACCCGATAGTTGTAAACGCAGTGCTTCTGAAATTAAATAAAATATTTTTTCAACTGCTGTTTCATAATCTAATCCCTCGGGTCTTATATTAGAAATGCAATTACGGCTTTCGTCGGTTAAACCTATTTGCGGCGAGTAAGTAATATATGCACCCATGCTGTTTGCAGCAGTTAGCCCGGGTCTTTCACCAATTAAAATAATACTTACACGTGCATTTAATAAAACGGCAATTTCATCTGCAACAGCAACTCTTCCCTGTTCAACAATACAAACAGGTGCAAACGAAATGTTGGCAATATTTAATTTATCAATTAATAATTGCAAAACAGGTAATGCGTGTTGCTGAACAGCAGCAGCCGATAATCCATCGGCTATAACAATTGCTGTTGTTGAATGATATGGTGATGAGGATGATAATTGCAATGCAGAAGCTTTGTTTAATCTTCGGCCTAAATCGGGCCTTTGCAGATAAATATTTCTGTTGGTTGCCATACTATGCAAAAGAAAATGCGATAGTTTGGATGCCTGTAAAGACGATATAATTGCATCGGTTTTTAGTTGGGTATATACTGCATCTCTTGCATGTGCATGTGCCAGTTTAAATTGTAAAGTTTCTTTTACTGGAATTGATATGCCTGTTCGGCCCAATGCAATTCTTGCCTGTGTAAAAGCTTTGAGCGATTGCCATTTATCCGGCCCGGTGCCACTGTGTTTTACAGAATGTTTTTCATTCATATTTTAAATGGCATTTAATAATTGATGTTTTGTGTGCACAGGAAGCATATTGCCTTTATCGTCACAAATACATTGTTGTATTAACCATTGTTCAAATTCGGGGGCAGGCTTTAATCCTAATGTTTGCCTCACAAATAAAGCATCATGAAAAGATGAGGATTGATAGTTAAGCATAATATCATCTGCACCCGGCACGCCCATTATAAAATTACAACCTGCAACGCCAAGTAATATCAATAAATTATCCATATCATCCTGATCGGCAGCAGCATGATTGGTATAGCAAACATCCATCCCCATTGGTAATCCTAATAATTTTGCGCAGAAGTGATCTTCCAATGCGGCACGTGTAATTTGTTTGCCATCAAATAAATATTCGGGGCCAATAAATCCAACAACCGAATTAACTAAATGCGGCGCAAAATGCCTTGCTACTGCATAAGCCCTTGCTTCGCATGTTTGCTGATCTGTACCATGATGTGCATTGGCTGATAAAGCACTGCCCTGACCGGTTTCGAAATACATAATATTATTGCCGAGTGTGCCTCTGTTTAAAGATAATCCTGCATCATATGCTTCCTTTAAAACAGATAAATTAATTCCAAAACTTTTATTGGCTTTTTCGGTACCGGCAATAGATTGAAATATTAAATCAACAGGTACCTGTTGTTGTATTAAATTTATTGCAGTGGTAACATGACAAAGGATGCATGATTGTGTGGGGATTGAAAATTTTTGTATCAAATCATCCAGCATGTATAATAATTTGCTTACTGCTGCAGGACTGTCAGTTGCAGGATTAATACCAATTACTGCATCGCCGCTGCCATATAACAAACCATCAATAATGCTGGCTGCAATACCATGCGGATCATCGGTTGGATGATTGGGTTGCAGTCTGGTCGAAAACCTTCCTTTTAATCCTATGGTATTTCTGAAACGTGTAACCACATTACATTTTTGTGCAACAATAATCAAATCCTGGTTTCGCATTATTTTACTCACGGCAGCTATCATTTCGGGAGTGAAAGCATAAATCATTTTTTGCAGTGTGGTTGTATCTGCATCATTGCTTAATAACCAATCACGCAATTCGCCAACAGTAAAATGTTTTATAGGTGCAAATGAAATTGCATCATGCGAATCAATAATCAACCTCGTTACTTCATCTTCTTCATAAGGAATAATTTCTTCATTTAAAAAATTGATAATAGGTGTATCGGCTAATATCATTTGTGCAGCAACTCTTTCTTCGTAATTGGTTGCTGCAAGTCCTGCCAACACATCACCACTTCTTAACGGCGAAGCCTTGGCAAGCAATGTTTTCAAATCGTTGAAAACATATTGGTGATGATGTATTGTTGAACGATATGCCATACGTTAAATTAAACAATTTTTTTTCTGTGCCGGCCTGTTAGTATAAAAACAAAAATGATGAACAACAATCCCGAAAAGAAAATAATACTTAATATAAGGTTATACCAAACAATTGCCACTAAACAAACCAGCGATAAAATCAATGCAATAACCGGGAACCATGGATAGAATGGCGTTTTAAACGATGCATTGATGATTGTTTTTTTGCGGCGCATCCGTAATAACGACAACATGGAAATGGCGTACATAACTACTGCACCCAATGCCGAAATAGTAATTACTTTATCGGTTGTTCCGGTAAACAAAGAAATAAAACCAATCACTGCTCCCGCAACTAAAGCCCAGTGCGGTGTTTGAAATTTTTGGTTAACATCGCTTAAAAATTTAGGTAATAAACCTTCTCTCGATAAAGCAAATATTTCTCTCGAATAGCCAACCATCAATCCGTGAAACGAAGCAATCAATCCAAATAAACCAATGCCTGCAAACAGTTTGGTAAAGCTGTTTGACTTACCTAAAACTATGCTGATAGATTCGGGCAAAGGATAATCGATATTGCTGAGTAAATGCCAATCGGTTACGCCACCTGTAGCAATCATTACCGCTAATGCCAGTACAATTAAAGTAAGTAAACCCCATATATAACCTTTGGGAATATTTTTTTGCGGTTCAATAACTTCTTCTGCAACCATAGCAACACCTTCAATGCCCAGATAAAACCAAACTGCAAATGGTAATGCCGCAAAAATGCCTTTAATGCCAAAGGGCATTCCGTCTTTAATAAAGTTTTGATAATGAAAATGAGGCGATACAATGCCTACAAATAAGCACAGTTCGGCTATTGCTAATATAGTAACCACAAAAGTAAATACGGCCGATTCTTTTATGCCCAATAAATTAATACAGGTAAAAATAATATAACAACTAACAGCTACAGGCATTACCGAGAAGACAGGATATAAAAAATGAACATAACTGCCCAGCGCAAATGCAATGGCAGGAGGGGCCAGAACAAATTCTGTTAATGTTGCATAGCCTGCAATTAATCCGCCTAACGGACCATAAGCTTTTTCGGCAAAAGCATACGGACCGCCTGCATGCGGAATAAAAGTTGTTAGCTCTGTAAAACTGAAAATAAAAGTGATATACAAAATGGTAACAATAACAGTGGCAATTAAAAAGCCGATGGTACCACCTGCCAGCCATCCGTAATTCCAGCCAAAATATTCGCCCGAAATAACTAAGCCAACGGCTAAAGACCAAAGATGTACAGGCTTTAAAACTTTTTTTAAAATAGGTGTTTGCTTGCTCATAAACTTGCGAACAAGTTAAAGGATATTTTTTTATTTGCAGATGAAGTTTAAGAGAATATCAGGGTAAATGCATCTAAGTTTAAAAATCGGGAATTACAGTATTTAATGCTTTGAATCTCCGCAAGAACAAAGCCCGCCGGCTATGAGGCAAAAGACTTTGATTAAAAAAAATGTGCTATTAATTTTAAAGCCTGAGCTAAAATAATTAGATGCGTTTGCCTAAGGAATCGTTTGTATTTTTTTTGATTAAATAATCCCTTTCAATTTCTCAACAACAAAATCAATTTCTTCGGTTGTATTGTATTTGCAAAAAGAAAAACGGACTGTAACCAGATCGGGATCGTTATTAATTTCGGCAATAACATGACTGCCAATATCGGCGCCGCTGGTGCAGGCACTGCCACCCGATGCACAAATATTATTGATGTCTAAATTAAATAAAAGCATTTCGCTTTTTGCTGTTCTCCGAAAATTTACACTTAAAATGGTATATAAACTTTTGCCAAAAACATCGCCGTTAAAACTAACATCTTTGATCTTATTTTTTAATTGTTGGGCCATGTACAATTTAAGCGAAAGAATATATGCACTGTCTTTTTCAAGATTTTCCGTTGCTATTTCCAATGCTTTTGCAAAACCAACAATGCCATATAAATTTTCGGTGCCTGCACGCATGTTGCGTTCCTGCGAGCCTCCGTGCACAAAGGGTTTTATCTTAATATTCTCATTCACATATAAAATGCCCGCACCTTTTGGCCCGTGAAATTTATGTGCCGATGCTGTAATAAAATCAACAGGTGTATTACGCAAATCAAAATTAAAATGGCCGATGGTTTGTACCGTATCGCAATGAAAAACAGCATTGTATTTTTCGCAGAGCTTGCCCACGGCTTTTATTGGAAGCAAACTGCCAATTTCGTTATTGGCATGCAATAAAGTAACCAAACATTTTTCTTTACTTGCAGCTAATAATTTTTCGAGATCATCCAAATCAATTTGCCCGCCGGGTAATAATTTTACAAAACTTAAATTGGCTTCGCCGTTATTACATAAATAGTCAACGGTATGCAATGTTGCATGATGTTCTATCTTCGAAGTAATAATATGTTTGCAGCCCAAATCTCTTACTGCGGCAAGAATGGCAGTATTACTGCTTTCGGTACCGCCGCTGGTAAAAAATATTTCGGCAGGGTTAGCGTGTAAAATTCTGGCAACTGTTTTTCTTGCATTCTCGATGGCTAATCTGCTTTCTCTTCCGTAACTGTAAATCGAAGACGGGTTGCCGAAATGAGTGGTCATGTACGGCATCATGGCTTCCAATACCTGCGGATCGAGAGCTGTTGTTGCTGCGTTATCTAAATAAATTCTTTTCACTATTTTTTTTATGTTACCGGCTTTAGTATTTCATTGCATCTTCGTTGCGTCGCACACTTCAACGCTTTGAACTTTATTGAACAAGCTATTAGCTAATGGCTATTAGCTGATAGCTTTATTTATGTTTTACGAAGCTTCACGAATATCGTGCATCAGGCGTTTGGCAATATTTTCGGAGGTTGTTTCGAAATTGCTTTCGGCATATATGCGTATGATGGGCTCGGTATTGCTGGTACGCAAATGAACCCAATCGTTATCGAACTCAATCTTTAATCCGTCTTCGGAATTGATAGGATTCTTTTTATATTTTTCTTTGATGGCTGCAAATATTTTCTGAACATCAACACCATCATTCAATTCTATTTTATTCTTGCTGATAAAATAATTGGGGTAAGTATTGCGCAATTGTTTTACCGATTTTTTTTCTTTTGCCAGGTGCGTTAAAAATAAAGCAATGCCGATTAATGCATCGCGGCCATAATGCAAATCGGGAACAATAATTCCGCCATTGCCTTCACCGCCAATCACCGCATTAACTGCCTTCATTTTATTAACCACATTTACTTCGCCAACAGCACTTGGAAAATATTCGCCGCCATGTTTAATGGTAACATCTTTTAATGCACGTGTTGATGACATGTTGCTAACCGTATTTCCTTTTCTGTGTTTTAAAACATAATCGGCAACAGCAACCAAAGTATATTCTTCGCCAAACAAACTGCCATCTTCACAAACAAAACATAAACGGTCAACATCAGGATCAACGGCAATGCCCAGATCGGCATTTTGTTTATTTACTTCGTTGCATAATCCGGTTAAATGTTGCGGCAATGGTTCGGGATTATGTGCAAAGTTTCCGGTTACTTCGGCATTTAAAACTGTAAAATCTTTTACGCCCAAATGTTTTAATAATAAAGGAACAGCAATAGCACCGGTGCTGTTAATGGCATCGATAACGATTTTAAATTTGCAGCGTTTAATAGCTGCAACATCAACCAGCGGATAATTTACAACTGCGTCAATGTGCTGCTGCAAAAGGGTTTCGTTGATGGTGTGTGAGCCTAATTTATCAACGGTTGAAAAATTATAATCATCTTTTTCGGCAATGGCCAACAATTTTGCACCATCATCGCCGCTTATAAATTCGCCTTTATGATTTAATAATTTTAACGCATTCCATTCTTTAGGATTATGGCTGGCAGTTAAAATAATTCCGCCTGCAGCTTTTTCAAATATCACAGCCATTTCAACAGTGGGAGTGGTGCTTAATCCCAGATCAATAACATCTAACCCTAATGCGTTTAATGTACTGATGACTAAATAATTTACCATTTCGCCGCTGATCCTTCCATCTCTTCCTAAAATAATTTTTTTGTTGGATGATTGTTGTGATAGCAATGTGCCATAAGCGGCAGTAAAACGAACAATGTCTAAAGGGCTTAATGTATTACCAGGTTTTCCACCAATGGTTCCTCTGATACCCGAGATGCTTTTGATTAATGCCATAGTTCTAGTTTTTTGTTCAGGGGGTTTGCAAACTTAGCAAAACAAGTTGAAATGATAACGGATGATATTTTTGCCGGATAAAATAAAATGGCCGCTTTCTTTTTTTTCATCTGCATTACCTTTGCTATACAATAATAATTATGCCCACGGAAACATGGTTTAAAGATTGGTTCAGTTCGCCTTATTATCATTTGCTTTATAATAACAGAAATGATGATGAAGCTTTTGATTTCTTAAAAAAATTAATTAACCATTTACAACCGCCGATGCAATCACGCATGCTTGATGTGGCATGCGGAAAAGGCAGGCACAGCAAGGCTTTGGCCGAAATGGGTTTTGATGTTACGGGTATTGATATTTCTTTTCCTTCGATAGAAGAAGCAAAAGAATCGGAAAACGATTCGCTGCATTTTTATCAGCACGATATGCGTTTGCCTTTCCGGATAAATTATTTTGATTTTGCTTTTAATTTTTTTACCAGCTTCGGATATTTTAAAACGAGGCGTGAACACGATAATGCGATACGTACCATTGCGCAAAGCTTAAAACACAACGGCGTTTTTGTGATCGATTATCTGAATGTACACCACACCGAAAATACTTTACAGAAAATATGCAATAAAGAAATTGATGGCATTCATTTTTACGTTACCAAATGGTTTGATGAAGAACATTTTTATAAGCAGATACAAATTGCCGATGCAACAACACATTCGTTAAAACATTTATTTACCGAACGTGTGGCAAAATTTTCGCTGGGCGATTTTATTGAAATGCTGGCTTATCAGAAAATGCAGGTGCAGGAAGTGTTTGGCGATTATCAGTTGGGCAATTACGATATTCAAAAATCTCCGAGAATGATTATCGTTGCAAAGAAGGTTCGGTAAGAATTAATTTTCTCTGTGTTGAATCCAAAAAAAATTTACGGATTTCATGCTTTAATAATTTGAAATGATATTCCTCATTATTTTTTGGCAGAGGAGTATTTTTGATGTGTTCATTTAATTGTTGTGAAAGAAGAGATTTGGATTTTAGTTTGTAATCATCCATTGCATTTGGAATGGTTTCCTGAAAAGTGCTATCGGGTTTTAGTACGATCATGTTATCGGGTTCGCTTTTAAAGAAATCTAATCTCTGCCCGTTATTGCCAATCTTTTCAGACCTTACAATAATTCCTGCCATAGCATTTGGCATTGGATCGATATTGTTTTTATTGGGATTAATCGAAACCGTTGGTGGTTTTATAGTCAGGATATTATTTTGTGCAACAGAATGTAACGAAATTAAAATGGCAATAAACAAAAGTGTGTTTCTCATAACCACAGGTTTTAAAGCATGATGAAATTACATTATTCCTTTTAAAAATGATGATGATGAATGTTAAAGTTTTTGGTTTTTAATTTAATGGTTTATTAGTTTATTGGTAGAACGGTTTAGTTTTTTTCTTTTTATTACACGAATTATATCGAATTACACGAATTGTTTTATTATGATTTCAACGGTTTAGTTTTTAGTTTTTTCATTTTTAGTTTTTCTTTTTTCCGTTTTAATTTTTCATTTTATATTTTTACTATAAATGCAGCAATATTTACTTTCAATAAGTTTCTGGGAAAAGGTTTGGTTGTGGATCAATCAAACAGATACATGGCTTTTTTTGCAAATAAATTCTGTCTGGACTAATTCGTTGCTCGATTCGGTTTTGCCCTGGTGGCGCAATGCAAACACATGGATACCGCTGTATCTTTTTATGATTTTATTTCTGGCCATCAACTTTAAAAACAAAGCATGGTGGTGGATTTTGTTTGCAGTAATTAATGTGGTGCTTACCGATCAAACAAGCAGCCATTTAATTAAAACATTTATTCAGCGGCCAAGGCCATGTGCGGATGCGTTTTTGCAGTTTCATGTTCGTTTGTTATTAGACCACTGTTCGGGTGGTTATAGTTTTACCTCATCTCATGCAACCAATCATTTTGGTTTTGCTGTCTTTGTTTTTATTACATTGAAAGATGTTTTAAAACAATGGAAATGGTTGTTTATTTTCTGGGCGGCAACGGTAAGTTACGGGCAGGTGTATGTGGGTGTGCATTATCCTTTGGATATTTTATGCGGTGGAATATTGGGAGCGATGATTGGTTTTATAATGGGCAGCATTTATAATAAGCGCTTTGGAATATTGAATTTTAATCTCTGAAATTCATTTACATAAATATGAACCAAGCCCTGAAGCTTAATACATCTGTATAAATAAAAGTATTTTTTTCTTGCACAACAATATTGGTTTTCTCATTTTATAAAAGGCCAAGCTGCGCAAAAATTTGTCTGTACGTCGGATTGAAATTATTTATTGCTTGTAATTTAACTGCATATTTTTTTGCCGATTTTTTATCTTTTTGCTGCATTAAAATGTACACCATTAAATAATTTAAGCTTTCATCATCGGGCTTTTGCTGCAAACCTTTTTCTAATACTGCAACAGCCTTATTATTATCATGCATTTTATCAAGTAATAAAGCATAATTATAGTATAAACGGGAGTTTGGAGAGTTTAATTTAAAAGCATTGTCAAATGCTGCGGCTGCATTTTTAAAATCCTTCAATTCCAAATAAAGTAACCCTGCGCTTATCCATGTTTCATCATTCTTTGCATCTATTTTTGCAGCGAAGCTTAGCATTTTTACAGCATCGTTTTTTCGGTTCTCAAGATTATAAACCGATGCAAGATTTAATCGGGCAATGTTTGCCAGGCTATCTTTCAGCAACGAACGCAAATAAAATTTTTCTGCATTTTCATAATTTTTATTTCTAAAATAGTAATCGCCGATATTGATATTGCCATGTGCAAAATCGGCTTGGTACAATAAATATTTTTCGAATTCATTTTTTGCAGGGTCATAATTTTTTAGTTCATCATCCTGTAAATCGCCTGTACCTGCAATGTTCAAAACTTCGGCAGCAGCAATTCGTACTGCACGTACTTTATCGTACAACAAAGGTGTAACAGCACTTTTATCAAAAGACAGGTTAATGGTAATTAAACTTTTTAATGCTTCGTATCGTATCTGGGTATTGTTGTTTTTTAAATTTTGTAAAATAGTTTGCAAACTTGTTTGGGTTTTAATGTTTCCCAAATAACCAATTGCTGTTGCTTTAATAATGGCCGGGCTAGCTGTATCGGAGATAACTTTTTGCAAATGTTGTTCGCTTGTATTATTTAATAAACTCCCTTCAATTAAATCTTCCGAAAAATGAGATTTTCTTTTTACACCATACCACTTTTCGATAGCAGCAGTAGCCCATTGGTATGATTGATTATTATGGCAATTATTACATGCATTGGGAGTTGAGTATTTTACTGATAAATCGGGACGAGGAACACGAAAACTGTGATCGTGCCGCAAATCGTTGCCCATATAAATCTTGCCGGGGGCATGGCAATTAATACAACTTGATGTTTCGGTGTTAATTTGATGAAAATGATGCGTGGGCGAATCGTATTGTTTGGCATGGCATTGCAAACAGGTTTGATTGCCGGTTAAATATAATTTTCCTGTATGTACATTGTGGCAACTGCTGCATTTAACGCCTCTGCTGTACATTTTGCTTTGCAAAAATGAAGCATAATTATAATCTTCTTCTTTAACCTGCCCGTCTGCATAAAATCGTTCTGTATTGGGAACTAAAGGAATATGGTTATCTAAAAGTTCATCACTGCTGATTAAACTATCTGATATATTAGTTTGAACTGAATGGCACGGTGCACAAACATTTATTTCTGCATTTTGGGTAGCTTTTTTTGAAAGAACCAGGTGCGAACCTTCCGCTCTGTTTCCTTTTTTATAATCATTGCTGTTTACATATTCAATATGTTGTTTGCCCGGGCCATGACAAGCTTCGCAGCTTACATTAATTACAGAATATTGTGTATTATAAGAATCGGTTTCGATGTTATAATTCTTTTTTAAATTGGTGCTGTGGCATTCGGCACACATCGTGTTCCAGTTTTGTGCGTTGCCGGTCCAGTGCAGCCAGTCTTTGTAATTAATTTTTTGCCCTGCATACTGCTGAAACCATTGGCGGCTCTTGCTGTTCCAGCTTTGTCTTGTTACCTGCATTTTGCCGTTAGCAAAAGCAACAACATATTGCTGCAACGGATAATAACCAAAAGTGTAGGCTATTTTATAATTGTGGTTTTTGCCATCATCGCCTTGTGTATTAATAAAATAATATCCATTTTTTTTATTAAATGAAGAAGTAACGCCATCGGCTTGCAGTGATGCGTTATTAAAATTTCCCAGCACCGATGTATCGTTGACTGTTTGTAATGATTTAAAGTGATCGGATTGCAGCCAATCGTTATACTGTTTTGTATGGCAGCTTTTGCAGGCCTCATCGCCCACATATTTGTTACCGGCTTCTGCCGAATTAT
>DATAMD010000297.1:0-14202 GCA_036260755.1 Chitinophagaceae bacterium
ATTGGCAACATAATCGTTAATGCTTTCACCCAAAAAAATGATGCGGTCCATCATTAAACGGCTGAATACATCCATCTGTGCCACATTTAAAGAACGTTCTTCAATAATGTATGGCGTAAGATTCAGCGGGTTAAAATGCGATTGATAATTATGCAATGTTGCACTGCTGATGCCCTGATCTTTTATGGCATATTTTTCAAATTCTTTTCCTATGTTCATCTTCGATTTTTTATAGCGTTGAAGGTAAGTGTTTTGCTGTTTCAAATACCGTGCAACAAAACCTTTGCGACAAAATTGCAGTTTACTGTTAATTAATTTGTGTTTTAGGGAAAAATTTTGCGGCTTTGCGAACAAAACAAACGTTAATCAGTTATTAATATCCGTATTTACTTTGCAAACCGAAGCAGACAGATTAGTTTTGGCGCGGTAATAGCTAAGTAAATTCAAAGTTCTTTATCAAATTAACAGGCTCACTTTATTTGCAGGCCACTTGATCAGCACACTTCTGAATCAGTGCCGGCAGTTGATTAAGAATTATTTTATTTTTTAATGATCTGAAAAAACAAAGTTCAAAGCGTTGAAGTGTGCGACGCAACAAAAGTTTAATAGATATTCTAAAGCCGGTTACATAAAAATTATGAATAATAAAGTTGCACTTTTCAGGAAAGAACATTTTAATGCCGCACATCGGTTGCATAATTCGTTATGGAGCGATGAAAAAAATAAAGAAGTATTTGGCGTGTGCAACAACAAAAATTATCATGGCCACAATTACGAATTAATTGTAAAAGTTTCGGGCAGTGTAGATGCAGAAACAGGTTATGTGATTGATATAAAAATATTGAGCGAACTAATTGAAGAAGTTGTAATAAAAAAATTTGATCATAAAAACCTAAACTTAGATACGGCAGAATTTGCCACATTAAATCCAACAGCCGAAAACATTGCAATTGTAATTTACAATTTGCTGCGACCTAAGCTGAACAAGGATTTGGAACTTAAAATAAAATTGTATGAAACAGAAAGAAACTTTGTTGAATATCCGGCTTAATGGAGATAAGATTGAGTTGAGTGATATTTTAATTGATGAGATGGGCGATAACCATGTAAGCACATCGGTTGATACGCCGTTGCGTGAAGATGCCTTTGAAAAAAGCGATGATGAAAAAATTGCCGAAATAGAAAATCATTTTAAAGCCATCATGGAAACATTGGGTTTGGATTTGAATGATGATAGTTTAAAAGGCACTCCACGCCGCGTTGCAAAAATGTATGTGCAGGAAATTTTCAGCGGATTAAATCCTGCCAACAAACCCGATATTGCTTTGTTCGAAAATAAATATAAGTACAACGAAATGCTGGTTGAAAAGAACATTTCGTTTTATAGTAATTGCGAACATCATTTTGTGCCCATCATCGGAAAAGCGCATGTGGCCTACATTAGCAACGGTCAGGTAATTGGATTGAGTAAGTTAAACAGATTAGTTCAGTACTATGCAAAACGTCCGCAGGTGCAGGAAAGATTAACCATGCAAATTGGAAAAGATTTACAAAAAGTTTTAGGAACAGAAAATGTTGCTATATTAATTGATGCAAAACATTTGTGTGTGGCAAGCCGTGGAGTGGAAGATGATACAGCAAGTACTGTAACAGCATTTTATGGCGGTAAGTTTAAAGAAGAAAAAGTGAAAGAAGAATTTTTAAGGTTTATTGAATTGAAGACGGAGTTTTAGTTTATTGGTTTAATGGTTTATTAGTGGAGATGTAGATTAGTTTATTAATTTAATTGATTATTTGTAAATATATTTATAGCTTAGGCTTATTGTTAATTCAATAAGCTTTTTTTATGGTTTATACATTAGACGATTTGGAAGTTTATAATCTTGCTGAAGAATACAGTAATTTAATTTGGGAAATTGTAGAAAAATGGAATTCTTTTGCAAAGTTTGGATTAGGCCGGCAGATTACCGATGCAGCCGATTCTATTTCGGCTAATATTGCCGAAGGTTATGGAAGATATTTTTTAAAAGAAAATATCAACTTTTGTTTTTATGCACGTGGCTCTTTGTTGGAAACTAAAAGTTGGTTGAGAAAAGGTGTGACAAGAAATTTAATTGAAAAAGAAAAACATGAATTATTGTTGTTACAGTTAGAAACAATTCATAAAAAATTAAACGGTTATATTAAATCATTAAAAATAAATCTGCAAAAACAAAACGCAACACCCAATAAACAAGTAAACCAATAAACAACTAAACAAATGAAACATGCATTTATTTTTCCCGGACAAGGTTCTCAATTTGTTGGCATGGGAAAAAATTTATACGAAAATAATTCGCAGGCAAAAGATTTATTCGAGCAGGCAAATACTGTTCTCGGATTTAGGATAAGCGATACCATGTTTGGTGGAACTGATGAAGAATTAAAACAAACAAACGTTACACAACCTGCAATTTTTTTGCATTCGGTAATTGCGTTTAAAACTTTGGTTAGTGCAACACCCGATATGGTTGCGGGTCATTCGCTTGGTGAATTTTCTTCACTCGTTGCCAATGGTTGTTTAAGTTTTGAAGACGCGTTGAAGTTAGTAAGCATCCGTGCAAAAGCCATGCAAAAAGCTTGCGAGCAAAATCCTTCAACAATGGCGGCTGTATTGGCTTTGGCCGATGATAAGGTTGAAGAAATTTGTGCTGCTATTCAAACCGAAACAGGCGAAGTTGTTGTTGCAGCAAATTATAATTGTCCCGGGCAATTAGTTATCAGCGGATCAATTAAAGGAATTGAAATTGCTTGCGAAAGATTAAAAGCTGCCGGTGCAAAACGTGCATTGGTATTGCCTGTTGGAGGTGCATTTCATAGCCCGTTAATGGCATCTGCAAAAGAAGAATTAGCTGCTGCCATTCAATCAACAAATTTTAATATTCCTTCTTGTCCGGTTTATCAAAACGTAGTTGCGAAAGCAGTTATTGATGCAACAGAAATAAAGAAAAATTTAATCGATCAATTAACAGGCGCCGTGCGGTGGACACAAACTGTTCAATCGATGCAAGCCGATGGTGCAACACATTTTACAGAGGTGGGCCCCGGAAAAGTATTGCAGGGTTTAGTGCAAAAAGTTTTTAAAGAAGCTGTTGTTGATGGAGTAAATTAATGATAGAATGAGTGAATGATAGAGTGAGTGAATTGATTGAATGAGATTTTTATTCTATCATTCATCAATTCTATAATTTACTCATTAAAAATCAAGTATTCCGTTCATCCATTCGGGATCTAATGTGGCATTGTATTTTTTATAAAAATTAATCGCGGGTTCATTCCAATCTAACACTTGCCAAACCATTCTTTTAAATTTTTTTCGTTTCGTTTCTTCAATAACTTCTTCAAATAATAATTTACCCAATCCTTTGCCGCGCATTTTTTCTGTAACTAATAAATCTTCCAGATAAATGCATTGGCCTTTCCATGTTGAATAACGGATATAATACAATGCAAAACCATGCACTTCATATCCCTCGCCTGAAGATGAGGGCAACTCAGCTACAAATGCCCACCACACAGGGTTTGCGCCGAAACCACTTTCTTCAAAATCTTCTAAACTAACAATTACTTCATGCTGTGCGTTTTCGTAAACAGCAAGCTCATGAACTAATTCTAATAACCGCGGACAATCTTTTTTTTCTGCTTTTCGAATGATGATATTCATAAATTAAATTGATTATTTTTTTACCACAAAGGGCACAAAAAATTTCACAAAGAACACAAAATTATTTTTTTTAAATGCTGAATAAAGTTCTGAACGTACAAGTGAGTGACACAACAGGCGATGATTAAAGTTATGTTGCCGGTAACAAAAAATTATTTTAATGCCTCTTCTAAATCGTTTAAAATATCTTCAATGTTTTCAATTCCAACACTCATTCTAATCAATCCATCGGTGATGCCGAATTTAATTCTTTCTTCTTTGGCAACACTCATGTGACTCATGCTTGCGGGATGAGACACAAGTGTATCAAGGGTTCCAAGCGATATGGCACGAACACAAACCTGTAATTTATTAATAAATTTTTTGCCTGCTTCGATGCCGCCTTTTAATTCGTAACTCAACATTGCACCGGGATGCCGCATTTGTTTTTGCGAAGTTTTATAATCGGGATGCGATGTTAATCCGGTATAATTTACTTGTTCGATTGCTGAATGTTTTTCTAAAAATTTTGCAACCTGCATGGCATTGCTGCAATGTTTTTCCATGCGCAATTCTAAAGTTTTTAAACCATTGGTTAATAAAAATGCATCGAAGGGATTGCTGTTGCCGCCCAATAAAACATGCCATTTCCAGGCTTTTGTTTTCATGAATTCGAGATCTTTTCCCAACAACACACCGCCGATGGCAGTACCATGGCCATTTAAAAATTTGGTGGTTGAATGAAAAACAAAATCAACACCATATTTAAAAGGTTGTTGCAAATAAGGTGTAGCAAAAGTGTTATCGACCGAAACAATAATATTATGTTGTTTGGCAATTTTTATTACCGCTTCAATATCCACGCATTGAATAGTTGGATTGGCAGGCGTTTCTATATGAATTAATTTAATTTTATTTTGTTTGATGGCATCTTCAACAACATTTAAATCTCTGAGGTCAGCAATAATAATTTTGATGCCGTTATCAACTAAAACTTTATGAAACAATTCGTAAGTACCACCATACAAACTGTAATGCGATAAAACAGTATCGCCTGCTTTTAAATTGCTCATGAACAAAGTTGTCATAGCAGCTTGCCCGCTGGAATGCAGCAGGGCTTTAAGTTTCAGCGGGGTTCCATCTTCATTAAAAATATTAAACGATTCTAATGCTTCAATAATTTTTTCGGCAGCAGTAAAAGTTGGATTGCCCCAGCGTGAATAAATTTTTGTTTTATCATCACCGGCAAAACGTTCCATTCCCTGTTGTGCAGTATCGAATGTAAAAGTTGATGTTGCATAAATGGGAGTGATGTGCGAATAATCGGCATTATCGTGGCCGGCTGCATGTAAGGCAACAGAACTTAATCCGGTTAATTTTTGTTGGCTCATAATTAATGATCGGTTTTTACAACAGAGTTCACAAAGTTTTTCACAGAGGCACTGATTTTTTCTATGAAACTCTGTGTTTTAAAACTTTTAGTATGCGGTTAAATTATTTCAGTTCGATCAAATATAAAAATAAAAAAACGCCAATCACTTTTTTTGATTGGCGTTGTAAAAATGCTGACTAAAAAAATTATTCTGAATCGTAAGCCCATTTAACCAAAGTTGCGCCCCAGGTAAAACCGCCGCCAAATGCAGAGAGCACGATGTTATCGCCTTTGTGCAATTGTTTTTCCCAATCCCATAAACACAATGGAATGGTGCCTGCTGTTGTGTTGCCGTAACGTTGAATATTGATCATCACTTTCTCTTTCGATAAACCCATGCGGTTTGCAGTGGCATCAATAATTCTAAGGTTTGCCTGATGCGGCACTAACCATGCAATATCATCGCCGGTTAAATTATTTCTTTCCAATAATTCGGCACTAACATCGGCCATGCCTTTTACTGCAAACTTAAAAACTGCTTGTCCTTCCTGATATGCAAAATGTTCTTTTGCCAAAACGGTTTCAACAGTTGCGGGATTAACCGAACCACCTGCTTTTAAATACAGATATTTTGCACCACTCCCATCGCTTCGCAAAATACTGTTCTGCACACCATAACCTTCTTTGCTGGGTTCTAATAAAACGGCACCGGCGCCATCGCCAAAAATAATACATGTGGCACGATCTGTATAATCGATTATCGAACTCATTTTATCAACACCCACAACAATTATTTTTTTAAATCTCCCGCTTTCGATGTAAGATGCGCCTGTGGTTAATGCAAATAAAAATCCGCTGCAAGCTGCACTTAAATCATATCCAAAAGCATTGATGGCGCCAATTTTATCGGCAATAATATTTGCTGTTGCCGGAAAAACCATATCGGGAGTAACGGTTGCACAAATAATGCAATCGATTTCTTTTACATCTAAATTTTTCTTGCGAATGATTTCCTGTATTGCCGGAACAGCCAGGTCGCTGCTGCCTTTACCCGGTTCTTTTAAGATTCTTCTTTCTTCAATACCGGTGCGGGTTCTGATCCACTCGTCGTTGGTATCCACCATCTTTTCCAAATCGAAATTGGTAAGTTTTGTTTCGGGAACATAACCACCAACTGCTGTAATTGCTGCTGTAATTTTTGTCATACTTAAGATTCAAAGTTGAATTAAAAATGAGGGGCAAATATCTGAAATCAAAATTTAATCGTTGATTTTAAAATTATGCACAGTAAAAGACCGTATTTTAAATGACTTGAAATTAAGCTGAAAAGCCTATTTTTGGAGATAGTATGATCGCATTTGTCAGAGGATCTTTCGCAGTGAAAACCCCATCGCATGTTGTGGTGGATGTTAATGGCGTTGGATATGATCTGCAAATAAGTTTGCACACGTATTCGGCTATCAGTAATAAAGATAGCGGGCAATTGCACACTTATCTGCATATAACCGACAACGGGCAAACACTTTTTGGTTTTGCAGATATGGCCGAAAAAGAAATGTTTTTAATGTTATTGAGTGTATCGGGTGTTGGTGCGGCAACTGCAAGAATGATGTTATCGGGCATGAAGCCCGAAGAAATTGCAAGAGCAATTGTGCAAAGCAACACAAAAGAATTGTCGAATATAAAAGGAATTGGAAAAAAGACCGCAGAAAGATTGATTGTGGAACTGAGAGATAAATTGGGAAAGCAATCTTTAGAACAGGTTCCGGCATCGGGGTTTGTGCACAATGTAAATGCAGATGCGGTT
Organism: Chitinophagaceae bacterium; assembly: GCA_036260755.1. GTDB lineage: Bacteria > Bacteroidota > Bacteroidia > Chitinophagales > Chitinophagaceae > CAIQDX01. The sequence goes on from DATAMD010000297.1 coordinate 6,862, forward strand.
AATGCTTTAATTGGTTTGGGCATTGGCAGGCCCATGGCCGAAAATGCAGTTAAAAAAGTAACAATATCAAATAATGAAATTTCGTTAGAGGATATAATTAAACAAGCACTTAAAAATCTCTGATTATAGAATTGACTTCTACTTAACCAAGCCTGCTTTTTTTGAGTCGTTCATTCATTTATGTTATCATTTTAATTTTTACGATGGCATTTTTATGCCCATCTGTAACGGTTTTGGCTCAATCGAAAGACAGTATTCATTTCCCCATCAAAGACCGTCGCGGCGATAAATACAGTTGGCAAAGCAAGAACCCGTTTGATTTGAATGATACTTCCCTCATCAAACAAAATATAGAATACGATCCTAAAACAAATCAATATTTTATTATCGAAAAAGTGGGCAACACTTTATACCGGAAACCAACTTATCTCACATTCGAAGAATATTATCTTTTAAAAACAAAACAATCCGAAGCAGCGTATTTTAAACAACGTGCCGATGCATTAACAGTGTTGAATAAAAAAACTCAACGTCCGCCGCCGCATGTTTATAATAAATTATTTGACAGGATTTTTGGCGTTGGCCTCAACGGTTTAAAGGTTGATATAAAACCGCAGGGTAATGTTGATATCGGCATGGGTTATCAGGGACAAAATACTTTAAATCCTACCCTGCCCGAAGCGGCCAGAAAAACAGGCGGATTTGATTTTAATATGAATGCCAATGTAAACGTAAATGCAAACATCGGCGATAAATTAAAACTGCCCATCAATTATAATACACTTGCCAATTTTAATTATCTCAATCAATTAAAATTAAATTATAAAGGAATGGATGATGAGATACTGCGCAGTGTTGAAGCCGGTAATATCTCATTTCAAACAAAAGGAACATTAATACCAAGTGCACAAAATTTATTTGGCGTTAAAGCGCAATTACAATTTGGTAAATTATCTATTACTGCTGCATTGGCAAATCAAACATCGCAACTGCAAAACCAAACTTTAAAAGGCGGTGCTGCAGTTACAACCTATCAAAAAAAATTAAGCGATTATGATGAGAACCGGCATTTTTTAGTTGGCCAGTATTTCCGTCAGAATTTTAAAAATGCGATGAGCAATTTGCCGATCGTAAACAGTCAAGTTCAAATTCAGCGCATAGAAGTTTGGGTAACCAATCGAACAGCCATTACCACCGATTCAAGGTATGTTGTAGGTTTGATGGATTTGGGCGAAGGCCGGCCTTACAGTCCCAATGTTCATTCGCAATCAAACAGCGACTTGCCTTTTAATGCCGCAAACGATTTGTACAATTCTTTAGCAGGCGATATTTCTAACCGCAATCCATCACTCATCAATAATAATCTTCTTGCAAAAGGATTATCGCCGGTAAATGATTTTGAAAAAGTGTATGCAAGAAAATTAAATGCATCCGAATATTATTTTAATCCGCAGATAGGTTTTATTTCACTAAACGCACAATTGCAGCCCGACGATGTTTTGTCAGTAGCTTATCAATACACTTCAAACGGAAGAGTGTATCAGGTGGGTGAGTTTTCACAGGATGTTACGGTTGATTCTACGCAAGGTGTACAGAAAGTTTTATTCTTAAAATTATTGAAAGCAACATCGGCAAGAACTAATTTACCGATATGGAAATTGATGATGAAAAATGTTTATTCGTTAGACATGGCAAGCATTTCCAATATCGGATTTCAGATGAATGTTTTATATCAGCAACCCAGCGGCGGATTAAACAGATACCTGCCTGAATCGTCTCCGGCAGTCAGCGGACGGCCTTTACTTTCGGTTTTAAATTTAGACAGGTTAAACAGCCGCAACGATCCGCAACCCGATGGTGTTTTCGATTATGTTGAAGGCTTTACCATCTTATCCAAACAAGGAAAAATAATCTTCCCCGAATTAGAACCTTTTGGAAGAGATTTGGATACTATGGCATTTGCCAATCAACCTCAATCAATAAAACAAAAATATATTTTTTATAGTTTATACGATTCCATCAAAGCAAAAGCGCAAACATTGGCCAACCTCGACCGTTTTGTTATGCAGGGTCAGGCAAAAGGTTCAAGCAACAGCGATATTTCTTTAGGCGCCTACAATATTCCGCAGGGTTCTGTAAAAGTTATAGCCGGCGCACAAACATTAGTCGAGGGTGCAGATTATGTGATTGACTATAATTTAGGAACCGTAAAAATTTTAAATCAGGCCATCTTAAATTCGGGTGTTCCTGTAAATGTTGCATACGAAAATAACGCCTCTTTCGGTATGCAGCAACGTGGTTTTATAGGAGTACGATTAGATTATGCAGCCAGTAAAAAATTATTTCTTGGTGCAACGTATGAACGATTGAATGAAAGGCCATTTTTTACAAAAATGAGTTATGGGGAAGATCCGATACGCAACTCGATGTATGGTGTTGATTTCAGCTACAAATCAGAGTGGCCGGGACTTACACGGGCATTAAATAAATTGCCTTTTTATTCCACAAAAGCAAAATCTTCGATCAGTGTTTATGGCGAAGGCGTTTATTTTAAACCGGGCCATCCGCCGCAAATAGGAACAGGAGGCAACGGATTAATTTATGTTGATGATTTTGAAGGAACAACAAGCAATATCGATCTGCGCTTTCCGCTTGTGGCGTGGGCAACTGCATCAACACCGCAGGGAACAACAGAATTTCCTGAAGCATATTTAAATAATGATCTTACTTACGGAAAAAACAGGGCCAAGATTGCGTGGTATAATATTGAACCAACTTTGCAGGATAAAACATCAAATAATAATCCGCTTGCAGCAAACCTTACAGAAATGAGTGACCCGCGTGTGAGGATGGTTTATACCAAAGAATTATTTCCACCTCAATCGTATAATATCACCAACTCGCAAGTCATCACTTTCGATATGGCATATTATCCAACAGAAAAAGGGCCGTACAATTTCGAAACAAATCCAACACAAATTGATGCAAACGGCAAATTAAAAAATCCGCAAAGCCGTTGGGGCGGTATGATGCGTGCCATCGATCAAACAGACTTTGAAACAAATAATATTGTTTATGTAGAATTTTTAATTCAGGATCCTTTCATAAAAAATCCAAACAGTACCGGCGGTAAACTGCGTATTAATCTGGGCGATGTAAGTGAAGATATTTTACGCGATGGAAAAAGATTTTATGAAAACGGTTTAAGTACACCCAATTCGCCGGCAGCAATCGATACAAGTAATTGGGGTAATGTTCCGTTAAATCCAATTCAAACAACCAATGCATTTAGCAATAATGCCGCCGACAGACCTTTTCAGGATGTTGGTTTGGATGGATTGAATGATGACAGCGAAAGAGTGAAGCACCGCGATTATTTAATACAGTTATCAAATAATTTCGGAAGCAATTCAGCAGTATACCAAAATGCGATTAAAGATCCATCGAATGATGATTACACATGGTACCGCGATCCCTCGTATGATGCAGCACACACAGGCATCTTAGGCCGTTATAAAAATTATAATAACACCGAAGGCAATTCGCCGATTGTTTCGGGAACCTCATCATCGGCTGCAACCATGTATCCCGATAATGAAGACCTCAATCACGATAACACACTCAATCAATCCGAACAATATTTCGAGTATGAGATTAATTTAAAACCCGGAATGGATGTTGGCACAAATCCATACATCGCTCAAAAACAAGTTGTGCCTGTAGCCTATGCCAATGGCACAAAGGGAACAGAGAATTGGTATTTATTCAGGGTTCCTATTTCGAGTTATACAAGAAAAATTGGAAACATTCCCGATTTTAAATCCATCCGTTTTATCAGGACTTATTTAACCGGATTCGACGATTCGGTTGTATTACGTTTTGCTTCTTTGAATTTAGTGAGAGATGCATGGCGCCAGTTTACTTATGTGTTAGATTCAACAGGCTCGTACACACCGTTACCTGCAGGTTCGCCAACAACATTTAATGTATCTGCCGTAAACCTCGAACAAAACAGCGGAAGAACACCGGTAAATTATTTAATCCCTCCGGGCATTCAACGTGTGCAGCAATTAAGTAATAACGGTGTTAACCTTTTGCAGAACGAACAATCATTGAGTTTACAGGTTCATAATCTTGCCGATGGCGATGCAAGAGGCGTTATTAAAACAACCAATTTTGATTTTCGTAATTATGGAAAATTATCCATGTTTGCACATGCCGAAAGTGTTGTGGGTTCGATGGTGAAAGATAATGAACTGAATCTTGTGATGAGGATAGGACAAGATTTCTTAAGCAATTATTACGAAATAAAAATCCCTTTAAAAATTACACCGGCTGGTTATTATATCGCCACGCAGGATACAGTTGTTTGGCCTACTGCCAACAATCTTGATTTTAATTTACAGGATCTCATCAACTTAAAATTATTGCGAAATAATTCAGGTATATCGGTAACAAATATCTTCAGGCAAATTGCAGCAAACAAAACATACAGCATTATCGGAAACCCAAATCTGGGGCAGGTTACAGGCATTTTGATAGGTGTTGAAAATGCAAAAGATAATAATCCTGCACCATTAAATGCAGAAGTCTGGGTTGATGAATTACGATTATCTGATATCAATGAAAAAGGTGCGTATGCCGCAACAGGAAGGGTTGATATTACATTGGCCGATCTGGGTAAAGCTTCCATTGCGGTTAACACGCATACACAAGGATTTGGAACATTGGATTCTCATATCAACGACCGGGCAAAAGATAATTTAATGCAACTGGATGCAGCTATTGCCATTGATGCCGGAAAATTAGTTCCGAAATCTGCAAGGTTATCTGCTCCGCTCTATGCAAGCATCAGCGAAACTACCGTGCTGCCCCAATACGATCCTTACGATTTGGATATTTCTTTAAAATATAAAATGAATGCTGCAAAAACCAAAGCCATCAGAGATTCTATCCGCAATGCAGCAATGGACCGGACAACCATCAAAACATTTAATCTTACCAATGTGCGCATCATGCCAAAAGGCAAAATACATCTTTGGAGTATCAGTAATTTTGATGTCAGTTATTCTTACACAAAATTCTCGCAAACCAATCCAAGTATTTTGGTGAATGATGTTGTTAAATGGAAAGCAGGATTGGGTTATACTTTTCAAAAGCCATCAAAATATAATCAGCCTTTTAAAAAAATAATTAAAGGCAACAGCCCGTGGTTATTATTGGTAAAAGATTTTAATTATAATCTGAAACCATCTTTAATAAGTTTCAGGGCCGATATAAACCGCCAGTTTGCACAATATGTTCCGCGAATAGTGAACACCGATCTTACTTCCGAAAAAGTGGTAAGGGTTGATACAACCTACGATAAATATTTTACGTTCGACAGATTTTATAATATGCGATGGGATCTTGCAAAGTCCGTTAATATAGATTTTGCTGCAACAAATAATGCAATTGTTGATGAACCTTTTGGTGCATTGAATACCAAACAGAAAAAAGATTCGGTACGCAGTAATTTTTTTAACGGAGGAAGAAATACGCTGTATCAGCAACACGCCATCATGAGTTATACCTTACCGTTAAATAAAATGCCTTTAACAGATTGGATTATGGCACACTACATTTATGGTACTTCGTATAACTGGATTGGTGCAAGCCGTTTGGCAATTTCGTTGGGCAATACTTTAGAAAACAGCCAGGAAAACTCTTTTACAGGCGATATGGATTTTACCCGGTTATACAATAAATCCAAATGGTTGCGTGCATTAGATATGCAACAGCCAAAAAACAGCAATACCAATAAAAACAATGCAACCAACCAACCAAAACAACCGCAACAAAATATTTTAGGAACAACAATCCCGACAAGAGAAGAAGCCATCACAGATAAGAACGGAAAAAAATTAACCGGCAAATTAAAACGCGAAGCACTGCGCAAATGGCGAAAACAAAAACGTGATCTCCGTAATGCACAACGTTTGCAAAATCAGGCACAACAACCGGAGATGAATGATGTTGCAAAAGCAGGATTGAAATTACTTACGATGGTAAAACATGTTCATCTCGAATATTCGGAAAATTACAGAAGCCGTGTGCCCGGATATATGGACAGTTCAAGGGTTTTAGGGCAAAACTGGAAAAGCATGCAACCCGGACTTGCATATATTTTCGGTAGGCAACCCGACAGCAACTGGTTAAATCAAAAAGCCGCAAAAGGATTAATAACAAGAGACAGTAGTTTTAATAGTTTATATCGCCAAAATTTTGAGCAATCATTCAGGTTAACAGCACAAATAGAACCTGTTCGTGAATTTAAAATTGATATCAACTTCTTTAAGAGTTTCAGCAAAGAATATTCTGAGTTATTTAAAGACACTACTTATTCGGGAATTGCACAACAACATTTAAACCCTTATGTAACGGGCGGTTTCAGCGTTTCATTTGTTGCATTTAATACTTTGTTCAGAAAAACAAACATCAACGAAATATCAGAAACATTTAGAACTTTCGAAAATAACCGGTTGATTATTTCTAATCGTGTTGCTCAACAAAATCCCTACTGGAAACAAAATTCTGTTTATACCAACGATGGTTTTGCAGCAGGTTATGGCCGTTATTCTCAGGATGTTTTAATTCCTGCATTTTTAGCGGCATACACTAAAAAAGATCCTAACACTATTCCGCTTATTAAAGAAAATAATGCAAATATTAAATCAAATCCTTTCAGTGGCATCATCCCGAAACCCAACTGGCGGTTGACTTACACAGGATTGAGTAAAATCCCTGCATTGGCTTCTATTTTTTCCGCTATTACGCTCACACATGCTTATTCGGGAACATTAAGTATGAACAGTTTTACCAGTGCCTTATTATATCAGGATGCTTTCCGTTATGGCGCACCAAGTTTTGTTGACACCGTCAGCGGAAATTATATCCCTTATTTTTTAGTACCTAATATTTCTATTCAGGAGCAATTTTCGCCATTAATCGGTATTGATGTAACCACCACCAAACAATTAAATTTAAAATTCGAATACAAACGTTCGCGGCAATTAAGTTTAAGTTTAATTGATTATCAGATAAGCGAAACAAACAGTAAAGAATGGGATGTTGGATTTAATTTTAAAAAGAAAGGAATAAAATTGCCATTCAGGATTCCGGGAACAGACAGTAAAAAATTACAAAACGATTTAAGTTTTAAATTAGATCTCTCCATGCGTGATGATGCAACAAGCAACAGCCGCTTAGATCAAACAAATGCTTATGGCACCGGCGGACAAAAAGTAATTGGCATTCAGCCCGCCATCGATTATGTTTATAATAAACGCATTAATATTAAAT